>DAOUKZ010000110.1:0-1977 GCA_034420775.1 Dehalococcoidia bacterium | reverse complement strand
GCCCCGGACAAGCCGGGGCTAGAGGTTGAGCGCCTCTCTGAACGACTCCATCGTCGCCTTGACCTTGACGGTGTCGACTTGGTCCTCGACGGTCTCCTGGGTCTTGAGGCCGTTGCCGGTGACGTAGGCGACGGTGAGGTCGTCCTTGCCGATGACGCCGGACTCGACGAGACGCTTGAGGCCGGAGATGGTCACACCGCCCGCGGTCTCGGCGAAGATGCCCTCGGTGCGGGCGAGGAGGAGCATCCCCTCGACGACCTCGGGGTCGGTGACCGCCGCTGCTGAGCCGGAAGAGTCGGAGAGGGTGTCGAGAGCGTAGAAGCCGTCGGCAGGGTTGCCGATGGCCAACGACTTGGCGATGGTGTCGGGCTTGACGGGGCGCACGTCGCGGGTGCCCTCCGAGAAAGCGGTGACGATCGGCGAGCAGCCCTGGGGCTGCACGATGTGCATGCGGGTCTGGACGGTGTCGATGAGACCGAGGTTCCAGAACTCGTTGAAGCCCTTCCATATCTTGGTGAAGAGCGAGCCGGAGGCGGCGGGAACCACGGCGTGGTCGGGGGCGCGCCAGCCGAGCTGCTCAGCGACCTCGTAGGCGAGGGTCTTGGAGCCCTCGGCATAGTAGGGCCGGACGTTGATGTTGACGAAGGCCCAGTGGTAGGTGTCGGCGATCTCGCTGCAAAGGCGGTTCACGTCGTCATAGGTGCCGTTGACCGCGACGACGGTAGGGCCGTAGACCGCGGCGCCCACGATCTTGACCTTCTCCAGGTCGGCGGGTATCACGACGTAGCACTTCATGCCGGCCTTGGCGGCGTGGGCGGCGACGGCGCCGGCGAGGTTGCCGGTCGAGGCGCAGGCGAGGGTGTCGAAGCCGAGTCCGCGCGCCACGGAGGCGGCGACGCCGGCGACGCGGTCCTTAAAGGAATAGGTGGGATTGACGCAATCGTTCTTTATGTAGAGGTTGTTGAGGCCCAAGACCTCGCCGAGGTTGTTTGCCTTGACCAGCGGGGTGAAGCCGGTCTGCATGTCGACGATGGGCCCGTCCCCGACGGGGAGCAGGTCTCGGTAGCGCCACATGGATAGGGGCCCCGACTCGATGCGCTCGCGGGTCACGACACCGCGCATCGCGTCGTAGTCGTAGACCACCTCGAGGGGGCTGAACGTCCACTCGCAGATGTTCATGGCCTCGAGGGGGTATTCTCTGCCGCCCTCTTTCGCCTTCAGCGCTCGCGCGTATCCCATCATCCTGCTCCAAGCCCCGGCGCCCTTTCCGCCGGGCAAAAAAGAAGACCCCTTCGGACAGAAGCGGTCTCAGCGGGTCCTCCGTCGTGGAGGCCCGTCCCGAAAAGGCATGCTCGTGTCAGCCGCGCATTCCCATATGTGAAAACTCTAACAGAAAGCGGCTTCATGCGTCAACGCGACAGGAGCGGGCAGGGCCCGGTGATGGCGGCGGCATGACCTCCCGGATCGAGGTGCGGGTGCAGCCGGCGGCGCGGCGCAACGAGGTGATACGGCGCGGCAGTTAAACGAGGCTGGCTAGGACGCCCCCAATAATTTGGATCACAAGGATCGCCACGATGGGGGAAATGTCGAACGAACCGACCGTGGGGATGACCTGGCGGAAGGGGGCCAGGATGGGTTCGGTAACGTTGTAGAGCAACCGGCCCAGGGAACTGTTCTGCATGTCGGGGAACCACGAGAGAATCGCCCTCGCGATGATGGTAAAGGTCAGCACCATCGTAATTGCCCTTATGATTCCGCCGACGTCCAAGATGAACCTTCCTTAAGGGGCGGTGACGGCCTTCTGCCGGGTCAAGCGCTACTTCCCTTGGCCCAAGGCCGCCGACTTTTCGTAGGCCGCGATCACGCCGTTCATCACCGCGGAGCGGAAGCCCGCTTCTTCCATCGCGAGCAGCCCTTCCGCCGTGGTGCCCCCCGGTGAGGTGACCTGGTCGCGCAGGACGGACGGCGAGAGGTCGG
>DAOUKZ010000109.1:0-4360 GCA_034420775.1 Dehalococcoidia bacterium | reverse complement strand
TCGTTCCCCGGGCGGGCGGCGCGCTCCCGCGCCTCTCGCGTGTACAACGGCATCAGCATCTTGAACATGCCGTAGAAACCGGAACCAGTCCCTAGCAGCAGCCCCAGGAGGAGGAAGACCGGCTGGGTCTCCAACCACCTATCGAGGAAGTACCCGCCGGCGATCCCGATACCCAGGTTCGCGGCGAAATACCACCCGAATCCCAGGAGGCGCAACACGTCTTTCTGACGGATGAGCTTCGGAGGTGAATCGGGTTCCTCGCCCGGCTTGTGCATTCTATCACAACCCCTTTTTCTGTCAACAAAGTTGGCCGGCCGAGCGTCAACGGACTTCCCGGTCGCTGTCGGGGTTGCCCGCGCCATTCTAATCGGCGCGGCGCCCGTTGAGAAGCATCCCGGTGGGCGGGGCTTCACCCTAACCCTCTCCCGCAGGGAGAGCACCTTAAACCTCCCTCCCTTTTACGGGAGGGACTGAGGGAGGGCCGGGGGTGGGGCGTGGCGGTGCCCCTCCCCCCGGGCACCTTTGCCCAACTCTCCCACGGCCTGGACCAGGCGGAGCGGGGAGATTCGCCCCCTCTCCCGCTGGGAGAGGGTTGGGGTGAGGGCGGGGGCCGGGAGGGGTGCGCCAACGCCAACGCAGCCCGCGGCCCCATTCTTGCAGGAGTCCCCTCTGGGGGAGATTGAGAGAGGGCACGCGCCCACAGGGCGCGCCGGACGGCAGGAACTGGGAGGTCTTCGGTGAAATGAGGAGCGAAAGACAGCGGGGACGGAGGGCTATTCCTTGCCCTCTTCCTTCTCCGTGTCTTCCGCGTCTTCCGTACCTTCCGTGCCTTCTTGACCCTCGGCGCCCTCGTTGCCTTCGGCGCCCTCTTTGCCCAGGCCGCTGAGGTCGAGCGTGTCGATGAACGACTTGAACGCCGACATCCGCTTGATCTCCTCCTCGTCGAGCGGGCGGGCGGGATGCTCCGCCTGCTCCGCCTCGGCGACGGTGATCGGCTTGCCGGTCTCCTTATCGAGGAAGATGGCGGCCTTCGACAGCACCGCCTCCTCGGTGAAGACGGGGACCTTGGAGCGCACCGCCAGCGCCAGCGCGTCGCTGGGCCGCGAGTCGATTTCGACGCTCTTGCCGTTGACGTTCAGGACGATCTTGGCGAAGAAGGTGTCGTTCTGCAGGTCGTGAACGATGATCGAGTTGACGCTGCCGCCGAGCTCCGAGATGACGTTGCCCAGCAGGTCGTGCGTCAGGGGGCGCGGCACGCTGACGTCCTGGAGCTTGACCGCGATCGCATCCGCCTCCGCCGGCCCGATCCAAATGGGCAGATAGCGGTCGGCCGACTTCTCTTTAAGGATGACCACGCGCTGATAGTTCATCAGGCTGACGCGAATGCTGTCGATGGTCATCTCAACCATGCGGAGACCTCGCGGTTCCATAGCCCCAAGGCTCGACCGCTTCCTGAAAAAAGATTACCGGGAATACTACGCCCCGGTTCGCAACAGTGTCAACGAAGCATCACCGTAGGACCCCTTAGCGCAACCTTCCCGCAGGCTGCAGAGGCAAAGCGGGGAGGTTCTCCCCCCTCTCCCGCTGGGAGAGGGTTGGGGTGAGGGCGGGGGGCTGGGAGGGGTGCGCCAACGTCCACGGAGTCATCAACGCCAGCCACCCAAAGGTCTCCGCAGGGAGAATCTTCGCCGCCGCGCCTACCCGGAACCGGACCTAACCGACCGCAACCGCGCCCGGAGCGCCGACCGCGCCATCAGCTGCCGCCGGCCGCAGCCCCGGCACACGAGGCCGATATCGGCCCCCAAGCGGACCACGGTCCACTCGTAGGAGCCGCAGGGGTGCTTCTTCTTGAGGACAACGACATCCCCAAGGTGCAACGTGAGGACCTCTTCCGGCATAGGCCGTCCTCCCGCCTCGAGCGCGGCTAGAGGCGCGCCGGCAGGGCCTCGCGCATACGGTCGCGGGCGCGCACGGCGGCGCGGCGCGCAGCCTCGGCGAAGCCGCCGGCGCCGTCCTTCCGGAACGCGTACAGGACCTCGCGCGAGGAGCTGATGATGGCCAGCTCGCCGTTGGCGTCGACCCCGCCGCGCACCGCCGCCGCGACGTCCCCGCCCTGCGCCCCCACGCCGGGGATCAGCAGCGGCAGCGACGGACACCGTTCCCGCACCCAGCGCAGCTCGTCCGGCTGCGTCGCTCCGACCACCAGCCCGACGTTCCCCTGCGTATTCCACTCCAGCGCCAGGAGCGCGACGCGCTGGTAGAGCGGCATGGCCTCGCCGCCGGATTCCGCCGTCGTCAGAAGCGCCTGCAGGTCCGACGAGCCCGGGTTCGAGGTGCGGCACAGGACGAAGACGCCCTTGTCGCCGTGCTCCAAGAACGGCTCCAGGCTGTCGCGGCCGAGATAAGGATTGACCGTCGCGGCGTCGAAGCCCCAGGTGTCGAAGAGGGCCTTGGCGTAGGCCCGCGCCGTGCTCCCGATGTCACCGCGCTTGGCATCGACGATCACCGGTATCCCAGACGGAACGGCGGCGACGGTCGCTTCGAGTGCTCGAAGCCCGTCGATGCCCGACTGCTCATAGAAGGCGATGTTGGGCTTGTAGGCGCAGACGAGGTCGCCGGTCGCCTCGATGACGGCGCGGTTGAAGTCGGCGGTCGAGACGCCGTCCGGCAGGCGGTCAGGGTCGGGGTCGAGGCCAATGCACAGGAGCGAGTCGTTGGCCTGGGAGGCGCGGCGGAGCTTGTCGACGAAAGCAGCCACGGCCTCATTATACGCGCGCGCCGAGGGCCTCGGGGGCCTGCGTGCTACACTGGATAGAGCGGGTTTCTTCCTGATACGCCCGCCTTTGGCTAGGTCTGCGACTCTTGGGCAATCTCCGTTTCCTCACTTCCGGCGAGTCTCACGGCAGGGGCCTCAACGTCATCGTTGAGGGCGTCCCGGCCGGTCTGCCGTTAACCGAGGACTACCTTCGCCGCGACATGGAGCGGCGCCAGAAGGGCTACGGCCGCGGCGGGCGCATGAAGATCGAGAAGGACGAGGCGAAGATCATCGCCGGCGTCCGCCACGGCCTCACCCTAGGCAGCCCCATCTCCCTCTGGGTGCGGAACCGCGACTGGGTCAACTGGGAGCACGGCATGTCGTCCGAGCCCCTCGGCGACGGCCCCCACGAGGGCAAGGGATTGGAGCGGGTCACGCGGCTGCGTCCCGGTCACGCCGACCTTGCCGGCGTGGTGAAGTTCCGTCAAGACGACGTCCGCAACATCCTCGAGCGCGCCAGCGCGCGGGAGACCGCGGGCCGCGTCGCCGCCGGCGGCGTGGCGCGCCGCTTCCTCGAAGAGCTCGGCGTCGAGATCAACGCCCACGTCGTCTCCATCGCCGGCGTCGAGTCCAAGCCGAAAGGCGACATCGACTGGGACGCCGTCGAGGCGTCGCCGGTGCGCTGCGCCGACCCCAAGGCCGAGCAGCCCATGATGGCCGCAATCGACGAAGCGAAGCGCTCCAAGAACACCGTCGGCGGCGTCTTCGAGGTCATCGCTACCGGCGTCCCCATCGGGCTTGGAAGCCACATCCAGTGGGACCGGAAGCTCGACGGCAAGCTGGCCCAGGCCATGATGAGCATCCACGCCGTCAAGGGCGTCGAGATCGGCCTCGGCTTCGCCCAGACCCAGCTCATGGGGTCGGAGGTGCACGACATCATCGAGCCCTGGGCCGGCGGCGCGCCGAAGTGGGTCCGCCGCAGCAACAACGCGGGCGGCCTTGAGGGCGGCATGACCACGGGCCAGTCCATCGTGGTGCGCGTCGCCATCAAGCCGATCTCGACCTTGGCCAAACCGCTCCCGTCGGTCGACATGGACACCGGCGAGGTCGTCGAGGCGCACTACGAGCGCAGCGACGTCTGCCAGGTGCCGCCGGGCTGCGTCGTGGGCGAGGCGATGATGGCGCTGATACTCGCCGGCGCCATGCTCGAAAAGTTCGGCGGCGACCACATCGACGAGACGAAGCGCAACCACCGCGCCTTCATGGAGGCCAGCGGCCAAGCGTAGCCCGGTCCCGTAACAGCACGCGGCGCGCGCGTCGAATGGGACGGCGCGCGGATGCCGAGAATCAACCCTTTGCTGCCATGACGCAGCCCTTGGATTCCCGAGAGTAGGAGGCTGGAGGACCCTTGACGCGCCTTGGATGAGGACGCGCGGTGAGCGCGTAGCCCGGCGCCGAAGGCCCCCCACGAATATGAACAGCGATACACCGCGCTTCGTCGCGTTTTCCGCCCTTGCCGTTGTCGCGGCTCTGCTCGCCGCGGCACTGATCACCTAGCACCACCACCCCCTCCCACAGGGGCGCCCCTCGTGGCCTTCCGCCCCT
>DAOUKZ010000108.1:0-10758 GCA_034420775.1 Dehalococcoidia bacterium | reverse complement strand
GCCACGGCCGTTGCCCAGCAGGCGATGACGGTGCCGTTTGAAACCGTGCTCAGGGACTACTCGGGCAGCGGCTCAGAGACCACGGGCAATCCCTTCGTGTACACGGGAGCGAGGGGCGCGCCGGTGGTGTTCGACATCGACTATCAGGGACAGGACAACTTCAAGATCTTCGTCGTGGACGCCGTCGGCGAGGACTACGAGCTCCTTTTGACGACGGACCGTACGCGCGGTCCTTATCGCGGCGTCCGCGCGCTTTCCTACCGTGACAACCGGTTCGAGGACCATTCCTCCGAGATCTCGGCGTTCAATGTCCGCGTCGAGGGCGACGGGGCCTGGCAGGTGCGGGTGGCCCTGCCCAAATTGGCGCCGCCGTCGATCTCGGCCGTGACGGGGTCGGGCGACCAGGTCATCGGGCCGTTCAACATGACCAGTGGAAATCCGTTCACCGCCGACTTCCTGTTCGACGTCACGCATACCGGGTCGAACTTCTCGGCGCGGCTCATCGCCGACGACGGGACCGCGGCGCAGCTGATACCGCCGCGGCAGTCGTCCTTCACCAACCTCAGGCGTCCGGTGACCGTCTACTCGTCGACGAACACGGACAAGACGGATGACGACCTGCCCTACGGCAACTACGTGCTGGCCATCCAGGCGGACGGGCCGTGGACGGTGCGGGTGATCGAGCGCTAGCCGCCGATTACGGCTAGTTGATCGAGCCAGTTCTTGGCGGAATCCCCGCCGAACTCGAGGAGCGCGTCCTTGCGCGGCAGGAGCCGCGCGCGCAACTCCTCGGCGCTGTGTCCGTGCAGGCCGCGGCGGGCGGTGGCGATGAACGCCTCCTCAGGCGACGCGGCTGTCTGTGTCGCGGACGCAAGGGAGAGCAGGGCGGCGAGGTTCTCCTGGTAGGCCTCCATCGCCAAGAGGAGCGTCAACTGCCGCTCGAGTCTATCGAGTGGACCGCTGAACGGCTCGGCCTTGGCCAGAGCCCCCTGGAGCCCCGCGTCGTCGAGCCAGTCGTTGTGGCGGGCGGCGAGGGTGGAGACGATGAGGTGGAGGTGCCGGTTGGCGTCGTGGCGGGGGGCGACGTCGGTAACGTAGTTGAGCTCGCGCTCGATGAAGAGCGGAAGCGAGCGCAGGAACCACTCGGCGACGGCCGGAGCGCGGGCCCCGCGCGGACTCAGCCGCAACTGGCCATGCCAATTGATGAACATCTGGAGCGTCCGAGGGTCGGGATGGTTGCCGGAGCCGTGGGCCTCCAACCGGTTGAGTCCAGCCGCCCATTGACGCATCTGCGCCTCGTCCATGCCGCGGAAGGTCGGATAGTCCAGAAAGAGTGCATCGCAGTCCCAGGGCCGGGGAGGGTCGGGCCGCGAGTAGAACTCGTCCCGCCCCACGATGATGGCATGCAAGTGGGGCGCGGGGCGGCGGTAGGCGTCGACGATGCGCTCCAGCCGGATGAGGGCGACCAAGTGACCGTCGTCGTCGACCTTGGCGTAGCCGCTCTCGCCGAGCTGCAGGCCGCGAAACTGGCCGCCTTGGACGTCGTCGAAGAACTGACGGAGAAACTGCGAGAAGAGCTTCGTCGTCGGCTGAATCTCCGGCAGAAGACGCTGCACCCGTCCCTCGGGGAGGAACGAGATGATGGCGTGGCCGCGGATGATCACCTTGCTAAGTGATGAAGCCAGTCGACCAAGTGGTCGTAGCTCTCCTCCGGGTAAACGGGGAGGCGCTCAGAGGTGATGGGATCGACGACGATCTTGAACTCGCCCTCCTTGCCCGTCGCGTCGTCGGGAGGCACGCGCCACTCCGTATAGCTGAGGAAGTGCTGGAGCGGCTCGGAGACCGAAGAGCTGACCTCCACGTTCAGCGTGGGCACGAAGTGCGCGGCGAGCTGCGCCGCGGTGGGCTCGTTGCCGAAGATCCTGCCGAGCTCGTAGCGGACCTCGTCGGCCTTGGTGAAGATGAAGCCGGCAAAGGTGACGGCGGGTAGGTCGTTCTTCTCCTTGTAGGCGCGGAGGTTCTGGTAGAAGCGGCGGTACTCGATGTCGCCGGACCCCTCGCGCATCTCGCGGACGAGGCTGAAGACGAAGCACAGCGCGTCGGCCCGGAAGACGCTCTCGTGGATGTGGGTGAGCTCCTCCGACGGGATGTTGAACTGGTTCTGGGCCTCGGCCATCAGGCTCTGATAGTCGATCTGCCCGCGGCTCTCGCTCATGATCTTCATGGTGGCGGAAAGGGCCTCGCCGGCCACGTCCATAAGCGGGATGGCCAGCCGCTTCTTCCTGAAGAAGCCGGGGAATTTGAGGTCGAGGCGCGCCTCGAAGATCTTGTCCGGCGGCGTGGGGAGCAGCGGCACACCCGCGCGCAGGCTGTTGGCACAGCCCGCGATGTCGAACTCGTTCGAGTCGACGTCGATGAGCACCTCCATGCGGCGCTTTGCCGCGACTCGTACGAGGTGCATGTAGAGGAGCGCGGCGAAGTGACTCTTCCCCGAGCCCGTGTATCCGACGATTGCCATTCGTTTGTCTGGAGGGGCCACTGCTAGTTTGTCCTTTCTGCCAGTGCCGCCGCCGCGCCGGCCTCCTCGCCGGCCCGTGACGCTAGTCCGCACGCTTGCGCGATCAGCTCGTAGGAGCGAACGCGGTCTTCGAAATGGTAACAGTTGGTGACGATACCCACATCATTCGTCTTATACGACGCGGCGGCCTCCATCAGACGCGCGTGGACGTCCTCGGGGTCGCCGTCGACCTGCTGGGGCCCCCCGGACCGGCCGGAGATGTAGGTCATCTGCTGGGGCGTGAACTCGAACGTGGAAGCCTCTTCCGGCGGGTAGAGGCCGGGCTCGAGCCTGAGGTTGAGGTACCGCGCGGCCCGCATCAGGTTGCGGCTGCTTCCGAGAAAGATCGCCTCCTCGCGGGTCGGAGCGCAGAGAAGTTGCACCGTCACATTGACCTTGGGTTCGGCGCAGAAGCGCGATGGCTTGAACTCCTCGCGGTAGATCTCGGCGATGAACGGTCCTTGGTCGCCGGTGTAACCGAAGAAGTCGGCGTAGGAGAAGGGGAGGCCGAGCCTGGCGGCGAGGCGGGCGCTGTAATCGGAGGAGCCGAGTAGCCAGACTTCGGGGGCCGTCTCACCGTCCCGCCCCGGCTGGGGCCGGATGTTGTGGAAGCGGTGGTCGGGGTCGTCGAAGCCGTGAAGGAAGCCGAGGAGGTCGCCCACCTGGCGGGGAAAGTCGCGGACGTCGGCCAGGGGACGCGGGTCTGCGAGGGCGGCCGCGGTGTAGCGGTCGCTGCCCGGCGCGCGGCCGATGCCCAAGTCGATGCGCCCCGGAAAGAACGAGTCCAACATCGTGAACTGCTCCGCCACCTTCAGGGCGGCGTAGTGCGTGAGCATCACGCCGCCGCTCCCCACTCTGATCCTGCTCGTCGCCGCGCCGATCTGTCCGATAAGGATCTCCGGCGCCGCCCCGCTGAACGTCCCCGTGTTGTGGTGCTCGGCGACCCAATACCGGGCGTAGCCGAGCCGCTCGGCGGCCTGGGCCAGCTTCACCGACTCCGCAAGCGCGTCCGCCGCAGTGCCGCCGCGGCGCACCGGCGACTGATCGACGACGCTCAGGACCAGCTCGCTCTTCACCAGAAAACCCTCACTAACGCTATCTGAAGCGGCCTGCTTCGGTCAAGGGTTGGCGAGGGTCGTGCACAAGTGGACCGCCACCGCCACCCCCACCCCGGCCATCTCTCAGTCTCCCCCAGCGGAGGAGAGGTTTAGGGTGCTCTCCCCCTGAGGGCGTTCGGGGGATGGGGACGGGCGAGTCGCGACTCGCCCCTACTGGGGAGGGGGCTGCCGGCAATGGTCAGGTCCGGCCGGTGAACCTGGGCTTGGGCAGCAGCAGGAAGACGGGGGCGGTGAGGAAGAGCAGTGCGGCGAAGACGAAGAGCCCGATCCGGTAGTCGTCGGTCCAATCGAAGATGCCGCCCAGGAAGAGCGGGCCGACGACCCCGGTCATGATGGCGGGGAACTCGACAAGGCCCATGATCGAAGCGAACCGGGCGGTCCCCATCCAGTCGGCGACGGAGGCCAGCCGGAGGGGGACAAAGGCCCCGTGGCCGACGCCCATAAGGCCGACGTAGAGCACGACCATCCAGAAGTTGGTGGCATATTCAAGGGCGACGATGGCAAAGCCGACCAGGATGTGCACCGCCAAGAAAGCCCATCGTTTATCGAAGCGATCGCCGATGAACGCGTAGGGGCCCCGTCCCAGGAGGAAGCAGATGGCCATAGCCGATGCCGCGAAGGCGCCCTCTTTGCGCGTCCACCCGGACTCCTCCAAGTGCGCCACCTGGTGGATGACGATGGACTGGATGGCCAGCAATTCGACAGCCATCCCGAGGGAGAGTATCCAGAACTCCTTGCCGCGCAGGGCCTCGGCTACCGAGAGGCCGGCCTCGCCGGATTGAACGAAGGAGGCGCCGGTGGAAGCGCGGGGGAGGTCGCCGTCGGGGTGGAGACCGTACGGCTCGGGGCGGTGCCGGATGAGCAGGCTGAGGGGAAGCCCGGCCGCGAGGATGACCAGCCCCACCAACAAGGCGGCGGCTTCCCAGCCGTAGCGGTCGATGAAGAGCCCCAATCCGATGACCAGGGCGCCGGCCGCCGGTGTGCCGTTCCATACGATGCTGAGCGCCTTACTCCGGTTGCGCCGGAACCAGTTGACGACCGAGGCGTTCAAGGCGGTGCCCACGCCGACGCTGATGCCGCCGGAGATCACGAAGAGCGCGGCGTAGTACTCCCAGAGCTTGGTGACTTGGCTGAAGAGCACGAAGCCGACGCCGACCAGCAGCACGCCCAGGAAGGCCATGATCCGCGTGCCCACACGGTCGACGATGAAGCCGGAGAGCGGTTGGAGGACGCCGCCCTGCAGCCGTTGGAGGGAGAAGCCGGCGGCGGTGGCGGCGCTGCTCCAGCCGAAGGCGGCGCGCAGCTCGGCGAAGAAGAGGCCGAAGCCGAAGACGGTGGTCGCCACCATCGTGGCGATGGTGAAGCAGGCGCCGACAATGTACCACCCGAAGAAGATCGGGCCGCGCCCCCTCCCGGCGGACGGCCCCGCTATGGGTGTGCCTGCCTTTGGTGTGGGGCGCAGGTCGGCATGGGGGCAAACTAGGGAACGATGGTCACCTTGATCGATTCGTGCGACTTGTCGAGGGCGGCCTTGAAGGCGTCGTCGGCTTGGTCGAGGGGGAAGCGGTGGGTGGAGAGGCGTTCGAGTTCGGCCGCGTAGCGGGGGAGCATGGCCACGGCGGCGCCGAATTCGGAGCCCCGGCGGGTGCGGCCGTAGGCTAGGGAGGCCGTGATATGGAGCTCCTTGGCCAGCAAGAGCAGGGGCGATATCTCGACGGTCTCGCGGTTGAAGGAGCCGAGGACGACGATGGTGCCGCCCTTGCGCGCGCAGAGCATGCTCAGGTGGATGGTGTCCGCCGTGCCGCCGACCGTCTCGTAGACCACGTCGGGCGCGTTCTCCGCCGACCAGTCCTCAGCCTCGTCCTCCCCGAGGGCCTCAAGGCCGAGCGCCTCGGCGCAGGCGCGCTGGTGCGGGTAGCGGGCGGTGATGGCGACCCGGCGCGCCCGGTCGCGGGCCAGTAGACCGGTGACCAGTCCGATCGCCCCGGCGCCGAGCACGAGCGCGCGGCTGTCGGGTTCGAGCGGGCCGACGTGGATTCCCCGCACGCCGACGGCCAGCGGCTCCGCCTGCGATGCGATGTGGTCGGGCACCGACGGGTCGACAGGGTGCAGCGTATAGCGGGGCACGACGACGGAGTCGGCGGCCCCGCCGTCGACGAAGATGCCGATGGTCCGATAGCTGTCGCAGAACTGGGGCATGCCGCCAAGGCAGTAGGTGCAGGTGCGGCAGTGGATGGTGGGGTCGACCGCATAGACGACGTCGGCGAGCCCCGCGCCGCCCTCGGTGATCGAGCCGGCGAACTCGTGGCCTGGGCAGACGCCGCGCCCGAACCAGGCGTGCTGCTGGTAGACGTGCAGGTCGGTGCCACAGATGCCGCACGAGACAACGGTGAGGCGCACCCAGTCCTCGGGCAACGGTGGCGGCTCGACCTCGACCACGGTCAGGCCGTCGTCGGTATAGCGGGCCTGTCGCACGCATGTCTCCTTGAAGCAGGACTACGGGGGTCGTCGGCGATTCTACGGGCCGCCGAAGTTGGGCGCAACGCGGAGGGTTTAGCCGGAGGGGCGTTTCGCTTGCCGCGGTTGGTGAGCCCCATTCCATCCGTTGAGTGCGCGGACAGCGACGCGGCTGGGGATGTTTTGGGTGGCGAACACAAGGCCGGGGCGGTACCGTCGTCTCCCCCCGGCGACTACGTCACGCATACCGGCGCGGACACGGATCGCATGGTAGACAGCCAGAACCTCAGCTTCGTCTTGAGGCATGAAACCTGGCTCGTCCAAGCCCTCATGACCGGTACGAGCCGTGTCAAATAGGCGCTCAGCGTGTAGAATTTCAGAACCCGTCGACGTAAACGACAAGATCGACGGCAAGACAAAGAATAAAATTATGGGTCAAATAAGGGGCATATTAATGCATAAGATTCTAGTGGCAGTTTTGATAATTGCAGTTTTAGCTGCGTGTTCCATGACGCATTCAACAGCTACTCCAACAATTATTCCGAGGTCAGTTTTAGAGAAATTCCCTTCTCACATCGATGTCTATGAATCAACTACCGAGCGATGTATAACTCCTTCTAACGGTAAAGTTTATAGATTTACGTTGAAATTTGATAATTCGGCTGATTTCGAGGAATCCCTTACGGTAAAAGTTAAAAGCAGCGGATATCTTGATGATGTGTTTAAAAGCAGTTTGATATTCAGTAGTTGTTTAAATACAAGATTTCCGTTAGTAGAGGTCATTTTGGATTCTGATCCGGGAAGCAGTGTTCTTGCGTCAACAGCTGCGGCAGTTACATATCGTTGTGAACCTGTTTCCAATAGAGGTGGTGTTTGTAAACCATAAGTAGGCCTGTCGCACCGGCAAGCCTCCTCTGGGTGGCGCTACAGGGGTCGTCGCGATTCTACGGGCCGCCGAAGTTGGGCGCAACGGGAGAGGGAGAGATTTTGGGGACCATACGGGTCGCCCCTGCGGGTGGGGCTATGAGGGGGTGGACTTCGATGCCCCGTGGCGGCGATGAAGGGGGCCCTCATCTCAATCTTCTCCCGGGGGAGAAGAGGCAAGACCCCCGGCCCCGGAGCCCCACCGGCGCGCCTGACGGCGCGTGCCCTCTTTCAGTTTCCCCCAAGAGGGGGAAAGGCCGGAGGGGAGGGCGATTCGCGAATCGCCCCTGCGGGAGAACCCCGCCGCAGTCCACATTTCGCAAAGTTCTTCGAGGGGAGGAGAAGCAAGACCCCAGCCCCACCTGTTCCGGGCCGCGTATGTCGTTCTGGCCGATAATGGGCCGGGGCGGTGCTGATGGACTACGACGTGATCGTGATTGGCGCGGGGGTGCTAGGGGCTTCGACGGCGATGCACCTGGCCGAGGGGAGCGCGCGGCTGCGGGTGGCGGTGGTGGAGAAGGAGGCGCGGGCGGCGGTGCACCAGTCGGGGCGCAACAGCGGCGTCATTCACTCCGGTATCTACTACAAGCCCGGCTCTCTGAAGGCGGCGACGTGCGTGGCGGGAGCGCGGGCGCTCCTGGAGTTCTGCGAGCAGGAGTCGGTGCCTCACGAGGTCACCGGCAAGGTGATCGTGGCGACGTCGGAGGCGGAGCTTCCCGCGCTGGAGGAGCTGCGGCGGCGGGGTGAGGCGAACGGCGTTCCCGGCGTCGCGGTGATTGGCCCCGAGCGGCTGCGCGAGATCGAGCCGCACGCGCGGGGCGTCAAGGCGCTCTATTCGCCGAGCACTGCCATCGTCGACTTCGTCCGTGTGACCGAGGCCTACCTGGAGCGGGCACGTCGAGCGGACGCCGAGGTCATCTTCGGCGCAAAGGTGTTGGGCTTCGGCGAGAAGCCGGAGGGCGTCGAGATCCGCACCACGGCCGGCGACGTCACCGGCCGCGTCGTGGTGAACTGCGCCGGGCTGTACGCCGACGCCGTCGCCCGCATGATGGGCGGCGGCACCGATACCCGCGTTATCCCCTTCCGCGGCGAGTATTTTCTCCTTGCCTCGGAGGCGCGAGGTCTGGTCAAGGGCCTGGTCTATCCCGTGCCCGACCCACGCTTCCCCTTCCTGGGGGCGCATTTCACCCGAACAATCGACGGCGGTGTCGAGGCGGGGCCAAACGCGGTGCTTGCCTTGGCGCGGGAAGGCTACGGCAAGGCGTCGCTGAATCTCGGCGAAGTCGGCGGCATGCTCGCCTATCCCGGCTTCTGGCGGATGAGCGCCCGGTACTGGAAGACGGGCCTGGCGGAGCTCCACCGCTCGCTGCGCAAGGCGGCGTTCGTCCGCGCCCTGCAGAAGTTGGTACCCGAGACGCGGGCGGAGCACCTGAAGCCGGGCGGCGCCGGCGTCAGGGCGCAGGCCGTCGACCGCCAAGGGCGCCTCGTCGACGACTTCCGCATCGAGCAGACGGGGCGCGCGGTCCACGTGCGCAACGCACCCTCGCCGGCGGCGACGGCCTCCCTCGAAATCGGGCGGCGGATCGCGGCGCTGGCGGTCGAGCGGGCCGGAATTGCCCCTCTTAGGGCACCTTGACAGCACCGGAGGGGCGTGGCGAAGATACCCCGGCGCTCTCGCGGGCCTCTATCTAGCTTTCAGCGCGCCCCAAAGATGAACTGAAGCAAACCAAAACGGAAGAATTCGACCAAGGAGACTCTATGCCAACCGTGAAATACCTCCTGATTGGCGGCGGACTGGCCTCCGCCGAGGCGGCGAAGCAGATCCGCCGCGTCGATGCGGACGGCTCAATCGCGCTGGTCTCCGACGAAGCGGTCCTCCCCTATAACCGCCCGCCGCTGTCCAAGGAGTACCTGCGCGGCGAGGCGGAAGAAGCCCTCGAGTTCGCCTCCGCCGCCGACTACGCGGAGCTGCGCGTTACGACGGTGCTCGGCTCGGCGGTGACGTCGCTCGATGCGGCGGCGTCGACGGCCAGCCTCGACAACGGCGAGGTCTACTCCTTTGAACAGGCCCTTCTCGCCACCGGCGGATCGCCCATCCGGCTCCCCGTCCCCGGCGCCGACCTCGCGGGCGTCTACTACCTGCGCGACGCCGGCGACGCCGACGCCATCGGCGCGGCGGCAAAGGAGGCGAAACGGGCTGTCGTAGTCGGGGCCGGCTTCATCGGTCTAGAGACGGCGGCGTCGCTGCGTCAGATGGGCCTCGACGTCACCGTAATCGAGATGACAGACGCGATCTGGCCCCGCTTCGCCGACACAAACCTCGCGGCGCACGTCCAGAAGCTCTCAGAGGCGCGCGGGGTCGAGTTCCTGATGAGCAGCCCCGTCGAGGGGTTCGAGGGCAGCGGCGGCAGCGTGAGCGCGGTTCTGACCGGAGGGACGTCCGTGGCCTGCGACCTCGCCGTCGTCGGCGTGGGTATCAGACCCAGCACTGAGTTGGCCGAAGGCGCCGGCATCGCCGTCGATAACGGCATCGTAGTCGATGAGCAGATGCGCACCTCGGCGCCGAACGTGTTCGCCGCCGGCGACGTTGCGAACTACCCCGACCCCATCTTCGAGAAGCGCCGCCGGGTCGAGCACTGGGGCCACGCCGAGTACTCCGGCCAGGTCGCGGGAGCGAACATGGCCGGCGAGGAGATGCGCTACGACCTGCTGACCTACGTCTGGTCCGACATCTTCGACCTCCACCTGGAGGCGGCGGGCGACGAGGGCGAGTCGGACACGTCCGTCGTGCGCGGTGACATTGACTCGGGCTCCTTCACCGTGCTCTATCTGAAGGAAAACCTGATGACGGCCTACTTCTCGGCCAACACGCCCGCCAGGGAGTTCCCGGTCTTCCAGCGCCTCATCCGGCGCAAAAAGGACCTCACCGGCCGCCTCGACGACCTGCGGAACCCGGAGTTCAACGTGCGGGAGCTGCTGAAGTAGGGGGACGCCCTAGACGGCTGGCCGCAGGACGCTGTCCACGATGGACTCGAGGATGAAGCGGCCGTCCTCACCGCCGAGGATAGACTCGCAGCAGCGCTCGGGGTGCGGCATGAGGCCGAGGACGTTGCGCCCTTCGTTCAGCACGCCGGCGATGTTCTGCAGGGAGCCGTTGGGGTTGGACTCCGTGGTGGCGTCGCCTTCAGGCGTGCAGTAACGGAAGGCGACGCGGCGGCTGTCGTTGAGGTCGGCGAGCGTCACCTCGTCGGCGTAGTAGCGGCCCTCGCCGTGGGCGATGGGGATGCGCAGCACCTGGCCGGGGCCGCAGCGCGAGGTGAAGGGACTGGCGGTGGTCTCGGTGCGCATGTGGGTCCACTCGCAGCGGAACTCGAGGTGCTCGTTGCGGACGAGCGCGCCGGGGAGCAGTCCGGCCTCGCAGAGTATCTGGAAGCCGTTGCAGCTTCCGATCACGGGCTTGCCGTCGGCGGCGTAGCGCTCGAGGGCGCCCATGACGGGGGCGAAGCGGGCGATGGCGCCGGCGCGCAGGTAGTCGCCGTAGGAGAAGCCGCCGGGGACGACCATGCAGTCGTAGGAGGAGAGATCGGTGTCCTCATGCCACACGCGCTCGACGTCGTGGCCAAGGACGGCGCCGAGGGCGTGTTCGAAGTCGCGCTCGCTCCAGGTGCCGGGAAAGACGATGATGCCGAATCGCATGGGGCT
>DAOUKZ010000107.1:0-13077 GCA_034420775.1 Dehalococcoidia bacterium | reverse complement strand
GGCTGGGCGGGGCACTGGCTCTTCCGCATGGACCTGCGCTACCACGACCGCAAAACGTCGTGGGGCCGGTTCAAGTCGGACATGGGGCCCAGCGACTTCTTCCACCGCAACATCGTCGTCAGCTTCCAGGACGACGCGACGGCGGTCGCCACACGCGAATTGATCGGCGTCGACAACCTCGTGTGGGGCTCCGACTACCCGCACACCGAGTGCACCTGGCCCGAATCGCAGCGCGTCATCAGAGAGATATTCGCCGACGCTTCCGAAGAGGAGATCCACAAGATCACTTTCGCCAACACCGCACGCTTCTTCGGCTTCCAGAACTAGCTGAGGCGTAAAGGAGGCCGTCATGCCGGGCTACCGGATCATCTCGTCCGATAATCACGTTTTCGAGCCGCCCAATCTCTGGGTCGACCGCGTCGAGCCGGAGTTCCGTGAACGGGCCCCGCACTTGGTGCGCGACCCGAGCGGCGACCGGTTCCACTGCGACGGCGAAGACCTCGTCAGCCTCGGCGGCGGGACGCAGCCCGGCCGCCGCTTCGAGGACCCCGACAACGTCACGATGGACGACGTGTGGGAGAACGTCCTGCCCGGCGCCTACCTGCCCGAGGCGCAGGTCAAGGACATGGACATCGACGGCATCGACGCCAACGTGATCTACCCCACGGTGGGACTGCTCCTCTACCGGATGGCCGATCCCCTGCTCACCGCCGCCCTCTTCCGCGCCTACAACGACTGGACCGCCGACTTCTGCGCCGCCGCCCCCGACCGCCTGAAAGGCGTGGGCATGCTTCTCCTTGACGACGTCGACGAATCGATCGCGGAGATGGAGCGCTGCGCCAAGATCGGCCTCGTCGGCGTGATGATCCCCGTCGCGCCCCCGGACGACCGTCCCTACGAGTCCCCGATCTATGACCCCTTCTGGGCCGCGGCGCAGGACTTACGTATGCCGCTTTCGCTCCACGTCGCCTCGCACCGCGACGCGCCCCGCCGCGACGATACGAAGCCGTCCCTGTTCTGCAACGCCGACTTCTACGTCCGCTGCGCCATCGGCGACATGATCTACAGCGGCGTGTTCGAGCGCTATCCCAAGCTCCTGGTCGGGTCAGTCGAGCACGAGCTGGAGTGGGCCGCCTTCTTCCTCGACCGCCTCGACTACGTCTACACCCAGAAGGCGCGGCGCGCCTCGTGGCACCGCTTCGGCGAGGACATGCTCCCCAGCGACTACTTCCACCGCAACGTCTTCCTGAGCTTCCAGGAAGACGCCCGGGGCATCGAGCTGCGGGGGCTCATCGGCGTCGACAACCTGATGTGGGGCTCCGACTATCCCCACCAGGAGGCCACCTTCCCTCGCAGCCAGGAGATCCTCGAAGAGATCCTGGCCGACTGCACCGAGGAAGAGAAGGCCAAGATCGCCGGCGCCAACTGCGCCCGGGTCTTCAACCTGAAGTAGCGGCCAGCCTGACGCCCGTTGCGGCGTCTACTGCTGCTACCCCTGCCCGCCGGGCTCGGCGGTGCCCCCGCGCAGCCTTGGGTCCATGAGGTCGCGGATCGCGTCGCCGATCATGATGAAGCTCAGAATGGTGATGAAGACCACCGACCCTGTGATGGCGGGCGGCCAGAAGCCCCGCTCGGCGTTCTCGACGCCGTCGGCCAGCATCAGGCCCCACGTCGGCGTCGGTTCCCTGGGCCCGAGCCCGAGGAAGGCCAACGTCGCCGCCACGATGATCGCCCAAGCGAACTGGTTCGTCATCAACACCAGAATCGGCGCCAGCGTGTTCGGCGTGACGTGCCGCACCATGATCCGCAGCGGCGACGCGCCCAGCGCAGTGGCCGCCTCGATGTAGACCTCTTCCCTGATGCTGAGGACCGTCGACCGCACCAGCCGGTTCGCGTAGGGCACGTTGATGACGGCGATCGCGATGATCAGCGAGAGGTTCACGTCGGCGCGCCCATGGAGGGCGGTTGCCACAGACAGCGCCATGATCAACGCAGGAAGCGCCTGCAGGCCGTCCATGACGCGCTGGACCACCAAGTCGACCGCGCCCCCGAAAAAGGCGCTCACCAGCCCTAACACGCTCCCCAGCGACACGCCAAACACAACCGAGAGGATGGAGACGAACAGCATCGACTTCGTCGACGAGACCAAGCGGCTGAACACGTCGCGCCCCAAGTTATCGGTGCCGAGGATGTACGTCGCGCTCGGCCCCTGGTTCCGGTCGGTCAGGTGCGTCTCCAGCGTGGGGAAGGTAGCGATCAACGGATCGAAGATCGCGATCACCAACAGGGCGAAGATGATGACCGACCCGACCGCGGCCAACGGCTTGAGGCGGGCGAATCGGACCGTGCCCTTGGCGAACCGGACCGCGAACTGGCCCGGACCCCTCGCGCCTAACGCTGCCTGTTCGTTCACTGGCCTTCGAGTCCTCGCCGCTCTACTGGTACCGGATCCTGGGGTCGAACCAGGCGTAGAGCACGTCGAGCGCGATATTCAGCATCACGACGACGATGGTGATCAGGAGCACCGCCGTTTGCACCACTGTCCAGTCCCTGGACTCCAGGCCCTGCAAGACCTGGGCGCCGACCCCCGGTAGGGAAAAAATCCGCTCCACGATCACCGACCCGCCGAGCATGTTCGCCGCCTGAATCCCCGCGATGGTGATCACCGGCAAGAAGGCGTTGCGCAGCGCATGCCGTACGATCGACACCGCCGGCCGCAGCCCCTTGGCGTACGCGGTCCGCATGTAGTCCTGCCGCAGCACCTCCAGCATGGCCGACCGTGTCATCCTGACCAGAAGCGCCGCCTGGTGAAAGGCAAGAATCGCCGCGGGGAAGACAAATTGCTCCAGGTTGCTCAACGGATCTTCGAAGAACGGCGTGTAGACGAGCTGTGGCGCCCAGTCAAAACTTAGCGAGAGCGTCAGCAGCAGCATCGCGCCTGCCAGGAACTCCGGCAAGGCCAGTCCGACCGTCGCGAAGAGCCGCCCTCCGTAGTCCCAGACCGAGTCCTGCCGCACCGCGCTCAGCACTCCGATCGGCACCGAGATCGCCAGCCCGAGAACCATCGCCATGACCGCCAGCTCGACGGTCACCGGAATCTTCTGCGCCAACTCGCTGAAGACCGGCTCGTTGCTGATGAGGGACTTGCCGCCGTCGCCCTGGAAGAGCCCGCTCACCCATCCCCAGTACTGCTGGTACCAGGGATCGTCGAGCCTCAACTCCTTCACGGCACGTTCATATTGCTCGGGGCTGTAGGCCGAGCGGCCGCCCTCGCTCACCTTCACCAGAGCGGCGTCGCCCGGCAGGTAGTGCACCAGGAAGAAGACGACCACCGACACGACGAAGATGGTCGGTATCGCCAGCAGCAAGCGGCGGATGATGTAGGTTCTCATGTCGTATCAGCCGGGCGCGCCGCACCCGGTTGGAAGAACCGCGGAGCGTGGTCTGAAGCCTGCGGTTCGTCCGCTTACGGTGGGGCAGTGTAGCAGATAGTAACCCGGCGGGAAACTGGGCGCGGGCGGGCCGGGAGTCTCCCGTCCAGCCGCCCGTCCGCCCCTTAAACGAAGTCCGGGCTGCAGGGGAATCCCCTGCAGCCCGGATGATTCGCCTCTATCGTTGGGACTTAGGCGTCCTTCCAGACGTGGTCGAAGTTCGCGTCCGACCATGCCATCGGCGGGTAGAGGTTGTGCACGTTGCCCTGCGTCAGCCAGAAGAGCTCCTGCCAGCCGATCGGAATGATCGAGACAGTCTCGAGCATCCGAATCTGCAGCTGCCGCACGAGATCGGCGCGCACGCCGGGGTCGCTCTCGGCGCCCTGCGCCTCGAACAGCCGCATGATCTCCGCGTCCTCCAGCTTGGTGAACAAGCCGGGGATGACCGCCTGGTCAGCGCCGTCGGGATCGGGGAAGCTCAACGTCACGCTCTGCACGTTCAGCTCGAAGTCGCCCTCCGACCTGCGCTTCACGTCGTCCGCGCTCGGGACGCCGCCGCTGCTCGGGCTGGCCGTGATGCCGATGCGGCTCATGTGGTCGACGATGACCTCAAGGCTCGTCTCCAACGCAGCCGTCTGTGAGCCGATCACTTCAGTCTCGAGACCGTCGGGGTAGCCCGCCTGCGCGAGGAGTCCCCTCGCCATTTCGAGGTCGGCTTCGTAGCCGTCGCCCTGCTTGTAGCCGGGCACGAAGTTTAGCTCGTCATCCGAGAGGCCCCAGCCCGGCGGCCCTACGAGGGGGCCGGAAGGCTTCGAGATGAACGGCAGTCCCTCGGCCATCTCCCATCGGTTGAAGGAGAGGAAGAGGGCCTGGCGCAGTTGCAGGTTGTCCCACGGGGGCTTCGCGGAGTTCACCACGACCACGATCTGGTCGAGGGACGGATGGCCGGTCGCCACCGCGCCGTCCACGGAACCCACCACGTCCTCGGCCGTCTCTACGTCGACCATGGTGGCCGAGGGGCCGAGCACGTCAAGCTGGCCGCCGCGGAACAGCGCCAGCCGCGTGGCGTGGTCGCCCTGCACGACTGCCCTGATGGAGTCCAAGAAGGGCAGCTCAGGGATGAAGTAGTTCGGGTTCCGCTCGAGTACGTACTCGACGTCCCGGTCGATCTCCGCAAGCACGTAGGGGCCGGTCCCAATGCTGATCTCTGCCGTGAACTCCCCTTCATCGCCGGGGAAGAGCCGCTCCGCGAATACCGGGAAGCGCATGTGCGCCAGCAGGCTGGGAACGGAACTGCTCGGCCTGCTCAGGTTGAGGATCAGCGTGTTCGCGTCGGGCGTCTCGTAGCTCGAGACCTTTTCGAGCTGAGCCGCGAACCGGCCCGCGTTCTGCTGCAGCGAGAAGGCCGCATCCGACGCATGGAACGGCTCGCCGTCGTGCCACGTGATGCCTTCGCGGAAGTTGAAGGTGTACTGCGTGGCGTCGGCGTTGATGTCCCAGCTCTCCGCCAGGCTGCCGATCACCTTGTCGCGCGGCGGCTCCCAGTTGTAGCGAACGATGGAGCTGTAGACGTTGGCGCCGAACGAGTAGTTGAAGAAGTACCCCGAGAGTTTCGGGTTCAGGTCGCCCGCGTCGAACAGCAGCGGGAAGGTCAACGTTCCGCCGTATTCGCCTTCCATCATCATCGCCGGCTCCGTGGGCGCCGGCTCGGGCGTCGCCGTGGGTGGCGGTGGCTCAGGAGTGGCCGTCGGCTCCGGCATAGCTGTCGGCTCCGGCTTGTCCTCCATCATGGCGCCTTCACCTTCGGGCCCTTTGGGACCCTCAGGCCCTGCCGGCCCTGCCGGCCCTGCCGGCCCCGCCGGTCCTGCCGGCCCCGCCGGTCCTGCCGGTCCTGGCGGTCCCGCCGCCCCTTCGCAGGCCGCGGCGACCAGCACCATGACCAGCGTTAGGGCGAGCACTGGAAGCAACCTTCTTAAGGTAGATCTCATCTTCGCTCCTCCCTCAGTCCTTTTCCGAAACAGATTCTTTCGGCGTGAGCTACATCGTGGGGCGCAGAAAACCGCGACAACGTTCTAGCCGCTGCGGTGCCACCATGCCCTAGCCCGCTCAACACCGCCCGCCATTGTAAGGGGAGATGACAACCCCTTGCAAGAAGTGGGCGCCATGCACTCGGGAAACGGGCCCCGGATCTCCTAGCCCAAGCACTCCTCGTAGCTGCGCAGAAGCTTGCCGGGAAGCGCGTTCGTGCAGACGTTCTCCTCGAACGTCACCGCACCGTTCACCAGGATGAACCGGATGCCCTTCGGCATCTGGACGAGACGGCGCTCGCCGCCGGGGAAGTCGTTCGAGTAGACCGGGGCGTCGTAGAGCAGCCCCAGCTCGTCGAGGTCGTAGATCATGATGTCGGCGGCCTTGCCCGGGCGAAGGACGCCCCGGTTGTTGTAGCCCGCGACCCAGGCGGGATAGGCGCTGATCTTGTAGTGCGCCCGCTCCAGCGAGACGACCTCGCGGTCTCGTATCCAATTCGACAGGAAGTCCACCGGCCAGCGGCTGAGAGTCGAGAACCGGGTGTGCGCCCCGCCGTCGGAGACCGAGATGTGGGTGTACGGGTCGCGGATGCCGGCGGCAATGCGCTGCTGGTTCTCCGGCCCATCATTCTTGAAGCTGAATTCGGTGAGCAGCCCCTCGTCGAGCGACAGGTCGACGAGGAAGTCGATGGGGTGCTTCCCCTCCTCCGCGGCGACCTCGTGGATGCGGCGTCCCTCGTACTTGTAGTTCCGCTCATGCTCCACTTGGAGGACCGTGGTGTTCTCCCACTTCGTCCGCGCGTGCAGGGGGATGGCCGCGTCTTCCTTCATCGCCTCGCGGACCTCCGGAATGCGCAGCTTCGCCGCGCGCTCCTCGGGCGTCCCCACCAGGGCGTGCGCCCACGCCGGCATATAGTCGAACTGGTTGAACTCGGCCAAGCTGAACCGCGACTCGGCGTAGATGCCCATCCGCTCGGGGACCACGGGGAGCCCCTCGGCTCGGCGGGTGCGCGCCCAGTCCTCGGCGTCGTCATTCACGCCGAGCGCGATGTGCATCGGCCGGCCCGTGAGCTTGAGCATCCGGGTGAGCAGGTCCTGCTGCCGCTCCGGCTCGTCCGAGATGCCGATCGTCCAGCCCGAAAAGCCGACGCCAAACTCGCCGAGCACCTCCGCCAGCGCCAGCGCCTCTTCGTCCGAGATGTTGTGACTCGGAATCGCGCCGCCGTCTTCGTTGCGGTCCTCTTCGTTCTTGTCCACCGCGAAGCCGAACGACCCCGCCGCCATTCCCTCGCGAAAGAGCTGCTTGATCCGGGCCACCTGTTCCTGCGTCGCCGACGTGGCCCGCCGCGACTCCATCATTCCCATCACGTACGCCCGCAGGGGCGAGAAGGGGAACAGCGAGGCGACGTTGACGCCGAGCCCCTGCCGGTCGAGGCTGTCGAGATACTCAGGGTACGTCTCCCAGTCCCAGCGCAGCCCCAATCGCATCGACTCAAGAGGGATCGCCTCGATGCGGTTCATCATCCGCATCGAGAGCTCGCGGTCGTCGGGGCGCACCGGCGCGAAGCCGAAGCCGCACTGCCCGATCGTGACCGTGGTGACCCCAAACCAACCGTCGAGGGTCGCATAGGGGTCCCAATTCAGTTGTGCGTCGTAGTGCGTGTGCAGGTCGATGGCGCCGGGCGCTACGATGCAGCCGCTCGCGTCGATCTCCTGACCCGCTCCGGCGGTGATCCGGCCGCTGATCTGCACGATGCGGCCGTCCTTGATTCCAACATCCGCCCGATACCGCGGCACGTTGGTCCCATCGACGACCGTCCCACCCCTGATTACCACATCGTAGTCACGCATACTCGCTCCCTCACAGCCTCACGGGTCAAGGGCTATCTTAGCGCAGAGGCGCCACTGAGGCCAACGGCTTCCAGGAAGCTACTCCACCCGGAAGTCGTACTGCGTGGGCACGACGGAGCGGTAGACGCTGAGGAACTGCGCGTCGGAGGCCTGCCCGGGGCTCGGCATGCGTCCCTGCTCCGTCCACGTGGGGATGCGGCGGCCGATCTCCTTCTTGACCTCGACCGGGTCGCCGTCGAGCAGGTAGAGGTTGAGCGCCCAGCCGTCTTCCGGCTCGTCCTTGCCCGGCGCGTAGCGCCAGAACCGCATTCCCGACGCCATGCCCGGGATTTCGAGCACGTCCGGGCCGTGGACCTGCTCGAACCACTCCTCGACGGCGTCGCGCATGGACTCGTCGCGCACCTGCGAGAGGACGACGAGAACGCCCTGATGTCCCAGCCAAGGCCCCGCTTCCGGGACGACCGGAGGAACGTTCGGGCTGAGCAGGATCTTCTTCAACCGGTAGATGCCGCCGTAGGGCACGTTGCCGTGCCGGAAGAAGCGTTTCTTCTTCCGCAGGTCGGTTCCCAACCGGTGCCAGCTCTCGCCCGCCGCGTCGAGATCGTTGGTGTTGAGCAAATAGCTCGTGAAGTACGTGCCCTGCCCGCCGTCGAGGGGCGGGAAGCGGCAGTCGCGCACTTCCTTGCAGTCGGGAGTGGCGACGTAGCGCCGCGCCGCGCAGATCTCGGGCAGCGCCAGGTTCTCGGGCACGTGATCGAAGTCGTACCAGTAGTTGTAGGCCTCGGTGTGTTCCTGTGGCACGTCAATGAACCCAACGGCCATCCCTTTTACTTCCACGCGTCGCCTCCTCCGCCGGACTCCCGGCGGGCGCATTATAGCCGCGAGGTTGCAATAGGCATCGGCGGCTGACAAGATGGGCCGATGCGAATCGGCCCGTTCGAAATGATGGAGCCGCTCCCGGAGCTGGACGAGCCGCATGCCCTCGTGATGCTCCGCCCATGGGTGGACGTCGGCAGCGTCGGGACCATCGTGCTGTCGAGACTCGAACGGCACCTGGACGCCGTCGAGGTCGGCAAGCTGGCCCGGCCGGGCAACTTCTACGACTTCACCCGCTACCGCCCCGTGATCGCCATGCGCGAGGGCGTTCGCGACGTCACCATCCCCAACAGCTTCATCTACGCCTGCCGCCGCGAAGGGGCCCGCGACCTCCTCCTCTTCCATCTCTTGGAGCCGCACGCGTTCGGCGAGGACTTCGCCGAGGGCGTGACCGAGGTGCTCCGGGAGTTGAAGGCCGTGCGCTACTCGCTCATCGGCGCAATGTACGACGCGGTGCCCCACACGCGACCCCTCATGGTGACCGGATCGGTGCAAGGGCCGAACTCCGAGCGCCAGGCGCGCGAGGCCAAGGTCGAGGAAAGCACCTACGAGGGCCCAACGACGATCATGTACGTCGCCAACCGCTTCGCCACCGAAAACGGCTTGGAGACGGCAAGCATGATCGTCCACCTTCCCCAATACGTGCAGTTGGACGAGGACTTCAGCGGCGCGGCTAGGGTCCTTGAGTCCCTGCGCATCTTGTACGATCTTCCCGATCGCCTCATCGACGACCGGCGCGGCAAGGCCCAATACCACGAGGTCTCCCAAGCCTTGGAGTCGAACCCACAGCTTAAGGAAGTGGTGCAGCAGCTCGAACGCAACTACGACGCGAGGCCCGGCACACGGCAGACAACGGAAGAGGCGCCGCTCGCGCCCGAAATCGAACGCTTCCTCAAAGAGATCGACCAGGGGTTCGACGCGAACTAGCCCCGGTCGTGCCGCTTAGACCGCTTTCGCCTGCTCGATCACGCGCGCCGTCGACGGCACGTCGTACGTGCTCCCGCTGACGTATTTCCAGCGGAGCACGCCGTCCCGGTCGACGATGAAGACCGAGTGCGCGGCGAAGCCGTCGCCGTGCAAGTCGTAGACGCCGTACTGCTCGATCACGTCGTGTTCGGGGTTGAAGAGTATGGGGTATTCGAAACCCAGGCGGTCCGCAAGCCCGGCGGAACCCTCATCGTCGGTGCTGACCGAGATGACCTCGATGCCCTCGGCCTGGAGCGTTTCATACTGACCCTGCAGCTCCACGAGCTGCTGACGGCAGATAGTTCACCAGAGGCCGCGCGAAAACACCAGGATCACCGCCTGCTCTCCCCGGTACGACGAGAGCGTAACGTCGACGCCCCGCGCGCTCGGCAGGGTGAAGTCGATCGCCAGGTCCTGCGGCGGCTCGGCGGTCGGCGTTTCGGTGGGAGGCGGCGCTTTAGTGGGTGTCGGCACGGCCGTAGGCTCCGGGGTAGCGGTCGCCGCCGGCTGTGTCGCGGTTGGCATTGGTCCGGCGGTTGCGGTAGCCGTCGCCTCCGGCGTGGAGGTTGCCTCGGGCGTGTTTCCCCTAGCAGCCTCCGTGGCCATGGCGGTGGCCGCGGGCGGTTCAGTCGCCGTGGGCGCCGCGGTGGGAGGCGCAGTAGTAGGCTCGGCGGTGCCGGGTGCCGCCGTCGCCTCCGGCGCCGCGGCCCGTGTCGCGGTCGGTATTGGCCTGGCCGTTGGGGCAGCCGTCGCGTCCGGCGCGGAGGTTGCCTCGGGCGTCTTCGCCATCGCAGCCTCCGTGGCCGTGGCGGTAGCCGCGGGCGGCACGTCCGTTGCGGCGGGCTGTGGCGTCGCCGTTGCCGGAGCCGTCGCCGGCGCGGCGGGGCGCTCGGTGGGCGTGGGCGCGGGATCGTCGCTTCCACACGCCGCGACCGTCAACGCCAGCGAAAGAGCGGCCGCCGCAAGGGCGGCAAAACGTGGCGAACGTCCCTTGATCATCTCAATCGCCGTCGGTGTCGACGCGCAGTCTCCGTACTCTAACCTTCTGGCGCCGGATGGGGCGCTTCCATGAAGAGATCGGCCAGGGCTTCGACTCGAACCAGTCCCGGCCGCCCCGGCTAGACCGCTCTCGCCCGCTCGATAACGCCGGTCGTGGATGGCACGTCGTAGGTGCTCTTGCTGATGTGCTCCCACCGGATCACGCCGTCGCGGTCGACGACAAAGACCGAGTGCGCGGCAACGCCGTCGCCGTGGAGGTCGAAGACACCGTATTGCTCGATCACGTCGTGCTCGGGGTTGAAGAGCACCGGGTAGGTGAGGCCGATGCGGCCGGCTATCCCGGCGGAGCTCTCATCGTCGGTGCTGACCGAGATCACCTCGATGCCTTCGGCCTGGAGCGTTTCGTATTCACCTTGCAGCTCCACGAGCTGCTGACGGCAGATAGTTCACCAGAGGCCACGGGAAAAGACCATGATTACCGTTTGCTCCCCCCGGTATGAGGAGAGGGTAACGTCGACGCCCCGCGCGCTCGGCAGGGTGAAATCGAGCGCCAAGTCCTGCGACGGCTCGGTGGGAGGCGGCGCCTCAGTGGGCGGCGCCGCGGTGGGTTCCGGGGTGTCCGGGGCCGCCGTTGCTTCCGGTGCGGAGGTCGGGGCCGGGGTTGCCGTGGCCGGCGCCGTCGTCGGCTGCGGTGGGGGTTGGGTTGGCGCGGGCGCCGGGTCGTCGCTCCCGCACGCCGCAACGATCAACGCGGCGGCGAGAGCCGCGGCCAAGAGGGCGGCGAAACGCGGTGAAAGTCTCTTCAGCATCACAGATGGCCTTTGGCGTCGACGCGCGGCCTCCATCCTCTAATCTTCGCTACGCCGCGTCAACTGCTCTCTTCGGACCCTCGTCCACGAGTCTCAGCTTTCGTTCTCAACATCCACGCGGCTTCTAACTGCGTCCAACGAAGACCTTTGCGTAACCCGTCGGCAAGATGGAGAACGGGCGGAGCGGGGCGGTCTGACCCCTCTCCCGCGCTGGGAGAGGCAGGGGTGAGGGCGGGGGGCTGGGAGGGGTGCGCCAACGTCAACGGAGCGGCCCTCATTACGCAAGGGTTTCCGATAGTAGTACGCCTGGCCATCGGATGCCGGATCTAACTCCGGAAGCGCCGGCAACCGGCTCTAGCGGGCACGCCACACCCAAGCCGCCCGTGCTAGAGTAGCGGCGCTCCCACGGAGTGAGGCATGGACCTGAACCTCGGAGATTCGGTCTGGATCGGGCTCGCCGCCACCGCCGTGATGACGGTCGTGATGTACGCCCTGCCCGCCGTCGGCCTGCCCCGCACCGACGTCACCCTCATCCTGGGGAGCATGCTCCGCCTCCCCCGCAACCGCGTTCCCTACTACGGGGCGCTCATGCACTTGGGGATGGGTGTCGTCTTCGCCTTTCTCTACGCCTTCGCCTTCCTCATCCTCGACGTGCACCCGAACTGGTGGATCGGTCTGCTCGCCGGCGTCGTCCATTGGGCGCTCGTCATGCTCTCGATGGACACCTTCGGCGACGTCCACCACGGGATCAAGGAAGGGCGCATGAAGGCGCCGGGCCTCTTCATGAGCAACCTGGGCGCGGAGTACGCCGTGGCCTCCCTTGTCCGCCACCTCGTCTTCGGGGGCATGGTCGGCGCGCTCTTCAACCTCGTCTCCTGAGCAACCGGCGCGGGACGCACGGGGCAGCGTGGTGTACCATGACGCCGCCCGCGGCCTGATGCCGCGGCGACCCGGCAAGAAGTTCAGGAGGCGCAACCCATGGAAATCACCACCCGGACCGTCGACGCCGCCGGCGATGGCGGCCCCATGCCCATCTACGTCGCCGAGCCCGCGTCGGGCGGCGGCTACCCCGTCGTCATCGTCTTCATGGAAGCCTTTGGCGTGAACCCCCACATCGTGGACGTCACCAATCGCTTCGCCCAGGAAGGGTACGTCGCCGTCTCGCCCGACATGTACTACCGGAACGGGCCCGGCATCGTCGTCGGCTACGACGAAATCCCCAAGATCATGCCCCTCATGACGGGGATGAACGACGTGCAGTCCAACGCCGACTTCCGTGTCGTCATCGACTTCATCAAAGGGTTGGAGAAGGCGGACGCGTCGAGGATCGCCACGACGGGCTACTGCATGGGCGGAACGCTCTCCTGGCTCTGCGCTTGCCTGAACCGCGACGTGAAGGCGGCGGCGGTCTACTACGGCGGCGGGCTGATCACCCGCGAGACGCACGAGCGCCGGCCCCTCTCGCCGCACGGCTACTCGGAGCTCCTCACCGCGCCGATCCTCGGCTGCTTCGGCGAGCTCGACAAGAACCCCCCGCCGGAGGACGTGAACGAGGTCGACGCCCTGCTCACCGAATTGGGCAAGGAGCACGACTTCCACATCTACGCCGGCGCGAACCACGGCTTCTTCTGCGACGACCGCCCCAGCTACCACAAGGAAGCCGCCGACGACGCCTGGGAGCGCACCCTCGCCTGGTTCTCCAAGCACCTCGGCTAGCGCAGCCGCCCAAGCGCCTCAGCCTCTGCCCCATAGGGGGCCGGGAGGCTTACCTCTCCTTCCGTGTGCGACGCTGGCGCGTGAGGAGCGGCGGGCCGGCATCCTGTAAGGGCAACTCCCGTGGTTGCCCTTCCCTCCGACCTTTCCCCCTTTTTGGGGCCGCCTTAAACCTCCCTCCCTTTATGGGAGGGACTGAGGGAGGGCGGGGGTGGCGCGGGGAGGCTCTCCCCCCACCGGGGCCCCCGGCGGGTGTGTCGGTGGGGCCGCCTTAAACCTCCCTCCCTTCATGGGAGGGACTGAGGGAGGGCCGGGGTGGCGCGGGGAGGCTCTCCCCCCACTGGGGCCCCGGCGGGTGTATCGGTGGGGCCGCCTTAAACCTCCCTCCCTTTATGGGAGGGACTG
>DAOUKZ010000106.1:0-1991 GCA_034420775.1 Dehalococcoidia bacterium | reverse complement strand
TGGTAGGGGCCCCTCATCTCAATCTTCTCCCCTTGGGAGAAGAGGTAAGACCACCCGCGCCCCGGCGGTGCCCTCCCTCAGTCCCTCCCACAAGGGGAGGGAGGTTTAAGGTGCGCCCCTACAGGGGAGGGGGTGCCGCCCCGGGCCGGATCTGGCGGAGCGGTGGTACTTGACGAGGGTTGTCAAGGGGGTTTACGGTTAAGGTGGCGAACAAGTGTTCGTGCCGGGGCGGCCTTTTCGGGGCGCCGGGCGCGAGGGCCCGCTCGAAGTGAGCGGGCTTTTTCGTTAAAGCTACGGAGGGAGGGTGCTATGAGCGGCAAGGGGCGCGGGCGCCGTAAGCCGAGAGCGAGGCGGTCTACGGCGGAGCGGAGGCGGGTCTTTCTTGAAACGTACGGGCGGAGCGGGGGTCTCAGCATCGGGGCGGACGCGGCGGGGGTCTCGATAGAAACGGTGAATGAATGGATACGCAAGGAACGGGACTTCCGCGAAGCGTTCGAGGAGGCGACGTTGCGTTTCCGGGAGCGTCTGGACGCGGAGGTGCTGCGGCGTATCGAGGCGGGCCGGGACGGGGTGCTGCTCCGCTTCAAGCTTCAAGCCGAGCTTCCGGAGAAGTACGGGCGCGCGGGGAAGAAGGTGACGATCAAGCGCGGGCTGACCTTGGAGGAGATGGAGCGCGCGGTCAGGGAGGCGGAGGACGAGGAGGCGGGCGAGGAGGCGCTGAAGTTCCAGGAGGGATACCGCTATAACGAGGACGTCTACCGGTAGTGGGGGCAGGGGCGTCGCGACGCGCCCCTACCGGGGAGGGTTCGCATGGGAGTGGCGAACTTGTGGTGGCGGTGAGGGGGCCCCTCATCTCAATCTTCTCCCCTTGGGAGAAGAGGCGAGACCTCCCCGCCCCGGCCCTCTCTCAGTCTCTCCCAGAGGAGACGTTTGCGTAATCGGGGCCTCCGGCGCCATGTATGCCGGTGCACCGCTCCCCCGCCCGGACCCTCCGACGCGTCTGACGGCGCGTGCCCTCTTTCAGTTTCCCCCAAAAAGGGGGAAAGGCCGGAGGGGCCGGCGCCCACAAGGGGGCGGGCGGACCGGTTGCGTTTGGTGGTTGGTAGGGGCCCCTCATCTCAATCTTCTCCCCTTGGGAGAAGAGGTAAGACCGCCCCGCGCCGCCCGTTTTCCATCTCGCCGACAGGTTGCGCAAAGGTCTTCAGAGGGAGAGAGGTTTAAGGGGGGCTAGGGGACTTCGGCGCCGGCGATGAGGGTGGCGGCGGCGGCAAACATGCCGCCGGGGCCGTGGGCGACGCCGAACTTGGCGTCCGGGACCTGACGCTCGCCGCCCTCGCCGCGCAGCTGCCGCACCAGCTCGATCATGGTGTACATGCCGTACATGCCGGAGTGGCTGTAGGAGAGTCCGCCGCCGTTGGTGTTCATGGGGAAGCTGCCGCCGGGGGCGGTGCGGCCGTTTTCGACGAAGGGGCCGCTCTCGCCCTTGCCCACGAAGCCGAGGTCTTCCAGGGCGGCCAACGGGGTGAAGGAGAAGGCGTCGTAGAGCTCGGCGACGTCGATGTCCTTGTGGGTGAGGCCGGACATGGTGAAGGCGGAGCGCCCCGCGATCACCGCCGCGTCCGACGTCGTCGCGTCGCGGATGCTTGAGATGCCGTAGTGCGCCGTGGCGTGTCCCGTTCCGAGCACGTAGACCGGCGGCTTGGGAAGCGCCGTGGCCTCGTCGGCCCGCGTGAGGACGAGCGCGCCGCCGGCGTCGGTGACCAGGCAGCACATGAAGAGGGTGTAGGGCCAGCAGACCATACGGGAGTTGAGAACGTCATCGACGGTGAGGTCGTCCTTCATGACGGCCTTGGGGTGCATCTGGGCCCACTTCCGGGTGTGTATAGACCGGGGACATCATTAACGGGTGTTCGGAGACATGGTTTACACCTGCTGCTGGCAAATGAAGCAGCAGGAGGTGGACTATTCCTTGGCAGGAGGCATCCGCGGTG
>DAOUKZ010000105.1:0-13923 GCA_034420775.1 Dehalococcoidia bacterium | reverse complement strand
AGCGGCGCGTCGGCCGAAGAAAGGCAAATGGAAAGCTGCTCGAACGTAATCGGCTCGCGGGCGAAGACGCGCGGCGAGCCGCGCCGCTGGATGATCTCCTCGATGATCCGGGGCTGCTCCCGGCCACCCGCCGGCCTGGGAAAGGGCTTGAGCGGCACCGCGGTCCGCGACGGTGGAGGGTCTGGACGCCGGGGTCTACCACTACCGCCGCGAGGAACAAACGTTGGAGCCGCTGATGCTGGGCGACTTCCGCGATCAGGCCGGCTTCCTCGGCCTCGAGCAGGCACTACCCAAAGACGCCGCGGCGGACGTCTTCTTCGCCGTCGACCTCGAACGGCTCGTCGATCGGTTCGGCGACCGCGCCTACCGCGCCGCCCAGCTTGAGGCCGGGCTCATGGGCGGCAGGCTCTACCTGGCGGCCTACGCCCAGGGGTTCGGCGCATCCGGCCTCACCTTCTTCGACGACGAGACCATCGACTTCCTGTCGCCGCACGCGGCGGGCAAGAGCGTCATGTTCCTCGTGGCCCTGGGAAAGCGCGCCAAGCGCAGCGCCTAGCAGCCGTACTGGTCGAGGATGGCGACGACCTCCTCGGACAGCCCCGCTCGCGCCTCCGCCTCCATGAAGAGCGCGGCCGCGAAGTCCGGGCCGAAGAACCCGCCCATCTCCTCCTGGATCACCTGATTGATCAGGACGTCCTTCTCCTCATCGGTCTTGGTCGCGTCAAGGCCGATCTGGAGGAGTCGCGGGAACATGCCCTCGACGAGGGCCAGGAAGTCCTCAAGGAACAACGCGTCGGCGGGACGCAATTCCGCCGCGGCGCGCAGGGCTTCAAGGACGCGCACCCGGCCGTTGTGGTAGGCCGGAAGGTCCGGCGGCGGGACCAAGGTGCCAAAGGCCTGCACGCCTCCGGCAGCCAAGTCTCCCAGAGCTCCCCAGGTGAGCGGGCCGAGTTGCTCAAGCGCGCTCGGATCGCCGCCGAAGTCTCCAAGCTGGTTGAAGACTTGCACCGCGGTGATGGACCCGCACGCCTGGGCGTAGGCCGCGACCTCCGGCCCGATGGGCGGGGTCGGCGTTGGCGGCACCGGTGTGTACGTTGGCGCCGGCGTGTACGTCGGCACCGGCGTGTAGGTGGGCTCCGGCGTGTAGGTAGGCCCGGGAGTGGGAGGCGGCTTGGGAGTCGGCGTCGCCGTGGGCGGCGGCGGAGTCGCCGTCGGGGTCGGTGTGGGCTCCGCCCCGGAGCACGCCGCGACTACCAGCGCCGCCGCAACGGCAATGCTTATCCAGGTGACGCGTTTCAACATGACTTAGATGCTGAAGCAATCATAGCTTTCCAGGATGGCGCGCGTCTCTTCGGGGAGCGCCTCCCAGGCAGCCGACTCGGCCGCACCCGTCTCGGCCCACTCCGGCCCGAAGAACTCACCGAGTTTCTCCGTGGCTATCTCCTGAATCAACGCTTCCTTCTCCTCATCGGTCTTGTTCGGGTCGAGGCTGATCTCGATGAGCTGCGGGAAGATCTCTTGGATAACGACAAGGAAGTCCTGGATGAACAGTCCGCCGCTGGGGCGCGAAAGGGCCGAATCACGGAAGGCCCTGAAGGAATTCAGCCGGGCGTCATGGTATTCCTGCAGCTCCGGCGGCGGCATCAGTTGGCTGAAGGTCTGCACGCCGCCGTCAAGAATCTCAGCGAGCCGTCCCCAAGTGAGGGTGCCCGTCGGATCGAGCGTTATGGGGTCGCCCTCGAACGAACTCAGTTGCGTCATGAACTGGACCGCGACGTCCATCTGGCACTGCTTCGCGTACGCCTCGACCGGCGAGTCTTCGGTCGCCGGCGCGGGCGCCGAAGTGGCCGCCGGGGCGGGAGGCTCCGTCGCCATTGGAGCGGGTGGCTGCGTCGGCGGCACCGGCGTCGCCGTCGGTGGGACCGGCGTCGCGGTCGGCGGCACCGGCGTCGCGGTCGGTGGCACCGGCGTCGCGGTCGGCGGCACCGGCGTGGCCGTCGGTGGCACCGGCGTGTTCGTCGGCGGCACCGGCGTCGCCGTGGGGTCTTCCCCGGCACATGCGGCGACCGCCAAGATCGCGGCGAGAACGGCGCTCATCAGTGTGGTTCGCTTGAACATAGCCTGGGCTCCTTAAGACGTTTCTGGCTGCGTTCCGGTTCCGCCTGCGTCCCTTCCTCGCTCTTCGTTACTACGAACGTCCGGTTTGGACGGGTTCTGCCGTCTCGGTTACGCGCTCGGCTTGGTCATGGCTATGGGGTCGAGGATGCGCGCCAGGTCGTCCGCGCCCAGGTCCGTCTGCTCCTGGGCGACTTCGGCGATGGTGCGCCCTGACTTCGCGGCATCCTTGGCGATCGCGGCAGCCTTGTCGTAGCCGACGACCGGCGCGAGGGCCGTGGCCAGCATCAGCCCCCGCTCGACGGAGTCCGGCCCCTGGCTCGTCGCCTCCAGCCCGTCGACGCACTGCGTCGCGAAGTTCGACGATCCCGCGGCCAACAGGTCGATGCTTTGCAACAGATTATGGGCCGCGACCGGCATCATCGTGTTAAGCTCGAAGAAGCTCCACTCGCCGCTCTGGGTCACCGCCGCGTCGTTGCCGATGACCTGAGCGCAGACCTGGATCAGCGACTCAGCGATTACGGGGTTCACCTTTCCGGGCATGATCGAGCTTCCCGGCTGCACCTCAGGCAATGCGAGCTCGCCGATGCCGGCGCGCGGCCCTGAACCGAGAAATCGCACGTCGTTGGCGATCTTCAGCAAGCTCACTGCCACCGTGCGAAGGCAGCCGCTGGCCTGCACGACGCCGTCAAGCGTCGCCTGCGCCTGAAAGTGACTGTCGGTCTCCCGGATCTCGACGCCCGCCGCGGCCGAGACCTTCGCGCACGTACGGCTCGCGAACTCGGGGTGCGTGTTCACCCCGCTGCCCACGGCCGTCCCGCCCAGCGCGACCTCGCGGAGGTCGGCCCGCGCCGCGTCGAGCCGGCGCAGCCCCCGCTCGACCTGCCCCGCGTAGCCGTCGAACTCCTGGCCCAGCGTGACCGGCGTGGCGTCCTGGAGGTGCGTCCGCCCCGTCTTGACGATTCCCGCGAACTCCCCGCTCTTCTTCCGCAGGGATGCGTGCAACTGCTCCAAGGCCGGAGCCAGCCGTTCTTCGATTTCCATCAACGCCGCCAGGTGGATCGCGGTGGGGATCACGTCGTTCGACGACTGCCCCAGGTTCACGTGGTCGTTGGGATGCACCGCCTTCGAGCCGCGCCCCTCGCCGAGCAGTTCTCCGGCGCGGTTCGCGATCACCTCATTGGCGTTCATGTTCGTCGACGTGCCCGACCCCGTCTGGAAGATATCGACCACGAAGTGTTCGTCGAGCTTGCATTCCGCCACCTCGTCCGCCGCCGCCGAGATCGCGCCGGCGATCTTCGCGTCGAGCAGCCCCAGGTCCCGGTTGGTCTCGGCGGCGCAGCGCTTGATCAACCCAAGCGCCCGGATGAACGAACGCGGAAAGCGCAGGTCGGAGATGGGGAAGTTCAGCACCGCCCGCATCGTCGAGGCGCCGTAGTACGCCGCCTCAGGGACCTCCATAGGGCCCATCGTGTCCCGCTCGATGCGCGTGCCGCTGCTCGGAGCCACCCATTCCCTCCGGCAACCAGTATAACCGACCCTCATATACCCCATAGGCCAGCGCCACCCCATCTGCCCCCGCTCCCTTGCAGATAAACGAGACCATCGGGAAGCAGAGTGGGGAGGTCTTACCTCTTCTCCCCACGGGAGAAGATTGAGCTGAGGGGCCCCTCACAACCGCCCATGGCCACCGAAGCCCGCGACCCCTACGCCCCTCCAAATAAAGAGGCCGCGCTCATGGAGCACGGCCTCTTCGATTCAGACCTTGCGCGAGCGCGCGTAACGCCTATTCGTCGTCCTCTAGGCCGTAGAGCTCCATCGCGTTGCCGCACGTCATGGCGTACTTCTCGTCCGCGGGTATCCCGTCGAACATCTCGGCGATCACCTTCCGGCTGTACGGCCAGTCGTTCCCGTGGTGCGGGTAGTCGTTCGACCACATGATGTTGCCCACGCCGATGTCTTCGCGGTTCTTCACGGCGAAGCGGTCGATGATGAACGTCACCAGCCAGTTGCGGCGGAAGTACTCGCTGGGCAGCATCTTCAGGTTGCAGCCCGTCATCGCCCGGTTCCGCCAGTAGCGGTCGTCCCACCACGCCAGCACGGCGGGAATCCACCCCGCCTGCACCTCGACCCCGACCATCTTGAGCGTCGGATACCGGTCGAAGATGCCCTGGTGAATAACGTCCGACATCGTCTGCGGGAAGCTGCCGAAAGGCATTCCCCCAAGCATCGTGTTCAGGTTCTCCGACGCCGCCGCCGCCGCAATAGCGGCCTCTTTGGCGTCGCGCTTCCCACCGCCGATGTTGATGTGGATGTGGACCGGCATTTCGAGGCTCTCCGCCTCGGCCCAGAACACCTCTTCGTCCTCGCCCAGCGTCGGGCTCCCGCTCGGCCAGTGCGTCAGTATGACGCCGCGGTAGCCTGACTTCTTCGCGTTCTTCAACTCGGCGAGGCTGTTCTCGATGCCCAGGTTCGGCATCTGGTACATCGGGATCAACCGGCGGTGGTCGGCGGCGGCGAACTCATTGAGTATCCAGTCGTTGTAGGCCGCGACGCCCGCCTTGTGGAACTCGTCGTCGTCCGAGCCCGTGAAGTACGTCATCATCCGCTGCGAGGGATAGAGCACCTCCGCGTCGACGCCGTCGAAGATCATCTCCTCGACACGGGCCTGCCCGTCGAAGCAGCCCTTGTTGATCGTCTCGTAGGTCGAGCCATGCCAGTGCATTTCTTCGTACTTCTGGCCGGCAGTTGTGACCATGCCGATCGCAGCGGGAGCCACGTCGGGGAAGAACTCCCAGGCGTCGCCGCCCTTCGGGTCCTTCACCACCCGGGGAGCCCGGTCATGGAACTTCTTCGGCAGATACCGTAGCCACATATCGGGGGGCTCGATGGTGTGCCCATCCGAGTTGATCACCTTGTATTTCATCGCGTGCCTCCGTTCGCCTCCCGGCCCGCCGGCGCTTTGGCGTGCCTGTCTTCGCTCCGGCTGAGAATAGCACATCCGTTGAGGTTTGACGCTATTTCCGGCGCGTTGCTACACTCCCGTTCCCGCGTTCGCGGCGAGCCCGTTTTACAGCGCCAGGAGCCCCTATGCACTTCGCCTTCTCCGACGATGACCTCGCCTTCCGCCGGGAGCTCCGCGACTTCTACGAGCAGGAGTTGCCCGCCGACTGGTACGGCGGCTACGACGAGCGCGACGCCATGCACGAGTTCATCCGCTCGGTGCGCAAGAAAATGGCCGACCGGCAGTGGCTCACCATGGCCTGGCCCAAGGAATACGGCGGCCAGGACGCCCCCATCACCCGCCAGCTCATCTTCGCCGAGGAGAGCGCCTACTACCGCTTCAACGCCCGCGACCAGGGCGTCGGTTTTCTCGGCCCCGCCATCTGGATGCACGGCACCGAGGAGCAGAAGCAGCGCTTCCTCGGTCCCATCTCCAGCGCCGACGTCGCCTTCCACCAGGGCTTCTCCGAGCCCGACGCCGGTTCCGACCTCGCCGGCCTCCGCACCCAGGCCCGCCGCGACGGCGACGACTTCGTCATCAACGGCCAGAAGATCTGGGGCGGCCACCTCCACCTCGCCGACTACAGCTTCCTCCTCGCCCGCACCGATCCCGACGCTCCCAAGCACAAGGGCATCAGCTTCTTCGTCATCCCCGCCGACACCCCCGGCATCCGCTACGAGGAGTTCGGCAACCTCGCCGGCAGCATCCAGAACGTCGTCTACTACGACAACTGCCGCGTCAACGCTCGCGAATGCCTCATCGGCGAGGAAAACCAAGGCTGGTACATCGCCACCACCGTCCTGAACCACGAGCGCACCGTCGTCGAGCACGCCCCCAACGCCAAGCGCCAGATCGAGGACCTCGTCAAGGTCTGGCGCGACTTCGGCTGGAGCGCCGCCGACCCCGTCCGCGCCAACGTTCGCCACCGCCTCGCCCAGATGGCCATCGAGGCCGAGGTCTGCCTCATGCTCGCCTACCGCATCGGCTGGTTGCAGAGCATCGGCCACCAGCCCAGCTACGAGGCCTCACAGGTGAAGATCTTCGGCAGCCAACTGACCCAGCGCCTCGCCCACAACGCCGGTGCCCTGCTCGGACTCTACGCCCAGATCGAGCGCCACACCGCCAACCGTGGCTACGTCCTCGCCGACGGCCGCGTCGAGCACCTCATCCGCATGCAGCTCATGTACAGCATCATCGGCGGCGCCAACGAGATCCAGCGCAACGTCATCGCGGGACGCGGTCTCGGACTCCCCCGCAGCTAGCGCGTCTACGCCCAGCGCAGCAGGATCTCGGCGACGCCCTCCGGCCTGCTGATCATCGCGTCGTGCTCCCCGCCGAGCTCGACCCGCTCCGTCTCCGGTATCCCGAGCTTGGTCGCGAACTTCCGCTGCCAGGCAGGCGGCATCGACCGGTCGTGCGTGAGCACGATCCACGAGGCCGGCTTCAGTCCAGCGAACCCGTCGCGGGCCACCTTCTCCATCACCGGCATGGGCCGCTCCCGCGCGAACTCTTTCTCCAAGCAGGCCACGAGCCATTCCGCCCGCTCCCGCCCCAGCCGCTGGCTCGACCGTTCGACGTCCCACTCCAACCTGAACCGCTCCCGCGGGGCCGTCGGCCTGATCCGCTCCTGAGGGTCCATCTTCCCCATGCTCACCAGCAGGTCCCGCAGGCTGTCCCCTTCGTCCGGGACGGCGCAGGCCATGAAGACCACGCGCTTGAAGCGCTCCGGGATCGCGGTGACGATGTAGGGAATCGTCAGTCCGGCGAAGGAGTGCCCCACCACGACGATGTCGCGCAGGTCGGCGGCCTCGATGTCGCCGATCGCCGAGGCGACGTAGCCCGCCATCGTGCAGTCCTCGGCGTCCTTCTTCGCGCCCCAGCCCGGCATGTCCAGGGCGACCAGCCGCCCCAGGTTCGGATGCCCCAAACGGGCCATCTCCTCAATAGTCGGCGTCCAGCACCATCCCGCCCGGCCCCCGCCGTGAATGAACACGAAATCGGTACCCATGGCGGCCTAGTCTACCAGCCGCGCCGCCGACTTCGGATGGCGGGAAGGTCTTGCCTCTTCTCCCAAGGGGAGAAGATTGAGATGAGGGGCCCCCGCCAACCACCAACGCCGTCCCACGTAGGGGCACCTCTTGTGGGTGCCCGCCCCTTCCGTTCCTCGGCGCGCCACCTTAAACCTCCCTCCCTTTATGGGAGGGACTGAGGGAGGGCACGCGCCCAACGGGCGCGCCGGCGGCGGGGCGGCGCAGGGCGGGCACCTCTGGAACCTCTTCTCCCAAGGGGAGAAGATTGAGATGAGGGGCCCCCGCCAACCACCAACGCCGTCCCATGTAGGGGCACCCCTCGTGGGTGCCCGTCCCCTCCCGTAGGGGCGATTCACGAATCGCCCTCCACCCTAACAACCGCCACAGCCCTATCGAAGTCCGCCCCTACCCGACCGCAGCCAGGCCGCGCTGGAATTCGACGTCCCCCGCCGGCAGCGGTTCGTCCGTCGCCATGCCCCGCGACTCCTTGATCACCGCATCGAGCCGCCCCGACGCCGTAACCCGCCGCAGCGCCCCCATCACCACCCCGTCGACGAGCCCGCGCTGCTCGAACCCGTCGAGCGCGTCGAAGACCGCCGCCAGTGTCGCCTCGCGCCCCAGGTAGTAGTCGCGGGCGCGCTCGTGATTGTTGTACGCCTCGAAGTTCTCCCCCGCCACCAACATCATCCCCATCTGCCGCACCTCACCGGGCTCGTCCGCGATCAGCGCGGGGTAGTAGTAGTACAGCATCACCTTTTCCATCCACGGATGGACGGCGACCCCCCACGCGGCGAGCTTCGGCGCGCACTCGTCCAGCACCCGCCGCAGCCGCGCCCTGAAGTCGAGCCGCATCGCGACGTGGTCGGCGACCGCCGACGTGATCTCGATCCCCTGTTCATAGAAGACGGGCGCCATCAGGTCGAGGAAGTGCGCGCACGCAAGAGACTCATCGAGCTCCGGGTAGCGCTCCCGCATCTCGGAGAGCCGCACCGGCACTCCCCGCTCCTCCGCGAGACGGAAGATGCTCCCGAACAGCTGCGGGTCCATCCCGGCCCGCCCCAGATCGTGCAGCAGGCACGTCACTTCGAGGTCTCCCAGCCACTCGTGAGGCAGGGCCAACTCGCCGGCGAGCGCCAGCACGATGCGCGTCGCCCGCTCGGCGTGTGCCTTGTCGTACCCCGCCACGATGCGCGACGGGTCGCCCGGACTGGGCGCGTCGTACAGCGAGAGCAGGTTTCGTCTCAGCGTCGCGTCCATGCGGAACTCCCGGCGGGCGGAAAGTCGAAGGCCCCGCCGCGCGGGCCACGCGGCGGAGCCTTCATGCGATGGCTCGCAGTCGTGTTGAGGGGGACGCTAGGCGTCCGGCAGAGGGGAGAGGTCGAGGTCCGGGGGCGGGTACTCGGGAAGCCGCCACTGGAGCAGGGGCTTGTCGGCGGCCTTGTGATAATCGTTGGCGTTCTTCGTCGACTCGTTGAAGAGCTCCTCGAACTGGCCCCAGTCGCCCGCCTTGATCGCCTTCTTGATGCCGCCGAGGTCGTCGTTGATGAACGGCTCCATCCACTGCGCATATTTGGGACGGGTGATCATGCAGGTGTCGATCAGCTCTTCGATTTCCTTGATTTGAAACTCGGCCAGCGGCCAATTCCCCTCTTTGGCGGCGTAGTAGGCCTTCCACCACCGCAAGCCGACTTCTGGCATGAGCCGCGCCGGGCTCGGAAGCATCGCCGCGATGTCGTCGATGGTGAAGTACGCGTGGCCGTTATAGCCTTGGGGCTTGTCGTCTGTGGTCATGGAGCCTCCGAAAACGTTCCGTCCCTTCGAGATTCGCCCGTCACAGGTGCCGGGCACACCGAGGCATCATAGCAGCGGCCTCGCCGGCGGCGCAAGGCGAGCCGGTACCGCCAAGACGCCCCCCTTTGAGATAGATGCTCGCCTGGAAGTTGAGGACGTCGTGGAGGTTTGACAGATACTCGGCGAACGACCGGCGTCCCAGCCGTGTCGCCTGCACCCACGTCCGCGGCTTGGAATCCACAAACTCTTTCGTGATGGCCAGGTAGTCGGCGTCTTCCAGCTTGCGCAGATGGGTGGTCAGGTTCCCGGCGGTCAGACCGAGCTCCCGTTGCACGAAGCCAAAGGCAAAGCGATCATCTTCCGGCACGGAGACCAGCAGGGTCATGATGCGCAGTCGCGTGGACTGATGGATGGTCTCGTCGAGGACGACCTGCTCGTTGGTCAACTGTCGCCGCTCTTCCGTATCCACCACGCGCCCAGGAGCACCACCGCCAACATCAGTCCCCCGGACACCGGCATAGCAAGATCGTCCAGAAGGACGTAGGGAATGTAGAACGCCGTGGCGAATGCGACTCCGATTACTGCCAACGCCGGGCGGTACATGATGCCGAAAAGGATGTACCCAAGGGACACGATTCCCATGATCACCCCCGGCACCCTGTCACTGTCATCGGCGTTCCACAGCCCAGTGGCTGCCGGAATGATGAACATCGCCGCCACCACTGCTAGCCAGAAGAGAAACACCCTCTTGCCGGCGCTTCGCGCGGCGTCGCCTTGAGAGATCTTCTTGCCGGCCCGGTGCCCTATGATGCCGCTCCCCAGCATGCCCGGCACCATAAGGCTCCCCCATAGTGCCCCGAAGAACCAAGGGCTCCCATCGGTGAAGTCGGGCGCCAGGGTCATGACGGCGTACTGAGTCGCGACTCCCACGGATGCTATTCCGGTCCAGAAGAGCAGTATCGTCGCCGACCCGGCGACGTACATCGAGCTCCTGGTCCTATCCATGGTCGTGTGGATAGCCTCAACGCCCTCCTGGGGTGTGAGCGCCGCCGCTTCGTTGTCTGGACTTGCCATCGTATTCCTCCAATTGGTCATCTGCGTGGCGGGACGCCCTCACGGCAACCGCGTAGTCCGACCGATAAGCCGAATCGCCTACTCCAACGCAATATACTGCATTACAAATTACTTTGCAATACAAACTATATCATGGGCTTGTTCAACCAGCCGGCACCGTGGAGACCCCCCGTAGGGCGCCTCGAAGGGTCGGGCCGGGGGGTCTTCCCTCTTCTCCCAAGGGGAGAAGATTGAGATGAGGGGCCCCTCCCAACCACCAACCCCTTCCTGTAGAAGGCGATCCACGAATCGCCCTCCTTGCACGACAACCTTGTGCAAACAACCCGCCCGCATCTCTTTACGCCCGGCCCCGGCAGGGGTAGCGTATGCCGTCGGACGCGGCGCAAAGACCATCCCCGTCCGCCGAGAGAACCGCATGCCCAACCGCCTCGCCGACGAGACCAGCCCCTACCTCCTGCAGCACCGCGACAACCCCGTCGATTGGTACCCCTGGGGCCCCGAGGCCCTCGAGCGCGCCAAGAACGACGACCGGCCGATCTTCCTCAGCATCGGCTACTCCGCCTGCCACTGGTGCCACGTCATGGAGCACGAGTCCTTCGAGGACGACGACACCGCCGAGGTGATGAACGCCCTCTTCGTCAACATCAAAGTCGACCGCGAGGAGCGCCCCGAACTCGACTCCATCTACATGCAGGCCATCCAGTCCATGACCGGCCGCGGCGGCTGGCCCATGTCCGTCTTCCTCACCCCCGACGGCCGCCCCTTCTACGGCGGCACCTACTACCCCAATACCTCCCGCCACGGCATGCCCTCCTTCACCGACGTGCTGAAGGCCGTCGCCGACGCCTACTACAACCGGCGCGGCGACGTGCTCCAGTCGGCCGACCGCATCTCCGCCCGCCTCGCACCGCCCGCCGGCTCTTCCGCCGAGATGCTCACCGAGAACATCCTCCGCCTTGGCACGCAGCGCCTCGGTCCCACCTTCGATTGGACCCACGGCGGCTTCGGCGGCGCCCCCAAGTTCCCCCAACCGATGACCCTCGAGCTGCTCCTCCGCGCCTACGCCCGCGACAACGACGACCGCGCCCTCGAGATGGCCGAGTTCACCCTCGAGCGCATGGCCCGCGGCGGAATCTACGACCAGCTCGGCGGCGGCTTCCACCGTTACTCCGTCGACGCCCAGTGGCTCACCCCGCACTTCGAGAAGATGCTCTACGACAACGCGCTCCTCTCCCGCGTCTATCTCCACGCCTTCCAGATCACCAAGAAGCGCTTCTACCGCCTCATCGTCGAAGAGACCCTCGACTACGTCCTCCGCGAGATGACCGACCCTTCCGGCGGCTTCTACTCGGCGCAGGACGCCGACAGCGAGGGCGTCGAGGGCAAGTTCTTCGTCTGGACGCCCGCCGAGCTCGCCGCCGAGCTTGGCGTCGAGAAGGCAGCCGCCTTTGCCGCCTACTTCGACGTCACCCAGGGCGGCAACTTCGAGGGCAAGAACATCCTCAACGTCCCCGAGGAGCCGGCCCGCGTCGCGGAGACCCTGGGTATGGCCGAGAATGACCTCGCCCTCCTCATCCAGCGGGCCCGCAGGCGCCTCTACCAGGTACGCGAGCGGCGCGTCCACCCCGGCCGCGACGACAAGGTCCTCACCGCCTGGAACGGCCTCATGCTCAAGAGCTTCGCCGAGGCCGCCGCCGTCCTCAAGCGCCGCGATTACCTGATGGCCGCGACCGCCAACGCCGCCTTCCTCCTCGATAACCTGCGCCGGGACGGACGCGTCCTGCGAACCTGGAAGGAAGGCCGCGCCAAGCTCCCCGGCTATCTCGAAGACTACGCCATGCTCATCGACGGCCTCCTCGCCCTCTACGAGACGACCTTCGAACCCCGCTGGCTCGACGAGGCCCGTGGGCTCGCCGATGGCATGATCGACCTCTTCTGGAGCGAATCCGACGGCTCCTTCTACGACACCGGCTCCGACGCCGAGGCCCTGATCGTCCGCCCCCGCGACATCTTCGATAACGCCATGCCCTGCGGTGGCTCCGCCGCCGCGGACGTCCTGCTCCGCCTCGCCGCCTTCACCGGCGACGCCGAATACTCCCGGAAGGCCGTCAGCTCCATCCGCACCGTGGCCCGCTTCATGCAGGAGCATCCCTCCGGCTTCGGCCACTGGCTCGGCGCACTCGACTTCTACCTCGGCAAGGTCCGCGAAATCGTCCTCGTCGGCGACTACGACGACGCCTCTTTCCTCCATATGCGCGACGTGGTCTTCAACGACTACCGCCCCAACAAGGTCGTCGGCGGCCTCGACTCCGACGCTCCGCCCGTCTCCTCGCCCCTCTTCGAGGCCCGCGTCCCCCTCGGCGGCATGGCCACCGCCTACGTCTGCGAGAACTTCGCCTGCCAGACCCCCACCACCGACCCCGAAGAGCTCGCCCGCCAACTGGCCTAGACACTTCCATTTGACACGCGGGGCCGCCCCCCGCCACACTTCGGCGCGACCCTACGCCCCAGGAGGCGCGTCATGCCCGTCAAGCCCACCGAAGCCGAGGTCCTCAGCTACTTCGACAAGCTCAGCAACTGGGGACGCTGGGGCGACGACGACGAGCTCGGCACGATCAATCTCATCACGCCCGAGAAGCGCAAGCAGGCCCTGGCCACCGTCGAGGAGGGCGTCCCCGTCACCTGCGCCCGGCCCGTCAACAAGACCCTCCTACCGCTCGGCGGGCAGCAAGGTTTCATGCACTTCATGTCCAACAGCGGCGAGCGGTGGAAGGACGTGAAGCAAGCGGAGGGGGTCTTCCAGTTCTCGACCGACTTCATCGGCTTCAACTTCCACGGCCACTCGATCACCCACCTCGACGCCCTCTCCCACATCTTCTGGAACGGCATGAGCTACAACGGCTTCTCCGCCGCCAAGTGCACCACCAACTTCGGCGCCCTCGTCGACTCCATCGCCGTCCTCCGCGAGGGCGTCACCACACGCGGCGTCCTCCTCGACATCCCCCGCCTCAAAGGTGTCAAGTGGATCGACAAGGAGCCCGGCATCTTCCCCGAGGACCTCGACGCGGCGGAGGCGGCGCAAAACGTGCGCGTCGAGCCCGGCGACCTGCTCTTCGTGCGCACGGGGAGCTACCGGCAGCACCTAGAGGAGGGCGCTGAGGCCGCCGAACCGAACCGCGGCGGCCTTCAGGCCGCCTGCCTCCCCTGGCTCCGCGAGCGCGACATCGCCATCCTCGGCGGCGATGTCGCCCAAGACATCGTGCCCAGCGGCTACCCGCGGGTAGCCATGCCGGTGCACCAGGTCGCCATCACCGCCATGGGCGTCTGGATCCTCGACAACGCCAACCTCGAAGAGCTCGCCGAAGCCTGCGCCCAACGCAACCGCTGGGAGTTCCTCATCACCGTGAACCCCCTCCCCCTCGAAGGCGTCACCGGCTCCCCCGTCAACCCCATCGCCATCTTCTAGCCGATCAGGCGCGGCTGCGGTATCTGAGCAGCGCTGGGCGCGTCAATGAATTCGAGCAGTTCGGTAGCCACATATAGCCTGGGCCACGACCCGGCTTGCACATCAACCATCTTCAGATTGCGGAGCTTCTCGAGTATGTTCCTCGCACCGGCGGCGGTGACGTCCAGGCGCCTCGCCGCCTCGGGGATGGTCATAAACGGCATCGCAAAGAGTTCGTCCAGGAGCCTGAACACGTTGCCAGACGCGCGCCCCTCCAGTAATTGGGCACGGTATCCGTCCTGAAGTTCGCGAACCCGCCGTATGCGCAGCAACGTGTCCTGCGCCTGCTCTGTCACACCCGTCAGGAAGTAGCGGAGCCAGGGAAGCCAATCGCCGGTGACGCTCACGTTCAGCAGCCCGTCGTAGTACTCCTGCCGCCGCCGCTCGAGATAAGCGCTCAAGTA
>DAOUKZ010000104.1:0-2552 GCA_034420775.1 Dehalococcoidia bacterium | reverse complement strand
GGGATCTATCGAGGGCAAGGCGTCGAGGAAGTCCGGCTCTTCTTCGTAGCACTGGACCAGGACGTTGTCGGGGTCACGGAAATAGATCACCCGCTTCTTCGGGTGCTCGACCTTGAATTCAACCTCGACATCCTTCGCCGCAAGGGCCTCCTCGGCGCCGTCGAAGCCGCTGTCTTCCGCCAGTTCGAAGGCGATCCGGTGCACGCCCGGGTCGCGGCCGGGGGTCGCGGCCACGATTGCCAGCGAATAGCTCGGGTAGTCCTTGCCGTGTAGTACCGAGAACTCGCCCGTTGGCGAGTGAAACAGCTCCCTGAGTCCGACCACGTCGGTGTAGAAGTGGCGCAGCCGCACGAAGTCCTCCGCCACGATGACGGCGTGAGCGGCGCGCTTGGCGTGCAGCGCCGCGTCTGAAACGCGCCGGACCTCGGGGTCGAAATTGACGAACGACTCCGTCTTCGGCTCCTCTTGACCCGGCACATACTCCTGGTGGAAGACCTTGGCGCCCGGCTTCCGGTAGTCCCGCCAGTTGCGCAACATGTCCACGGTGTACTCGACGCCGTTCCCTTCAGGGTCGCTGAAGTAGACGCTGCGGGTGACCAGCCGGTCCTCCAGCAGCCAGGGCGTCACCCCGAGCTCGGTGAGGCGTTCGTAGGCTGCCACGAGCTCCGCCTCGTTGTACATCTCATAGGCGAAGTGGTTGAGACCCGGCTTCGAGCCCCAGTCCAGCGGCACTTCCATGATGCCCTTCGCCTGCGCGTTCTTCCCACGGTCCTGGGTGTGCTCCCCCACCTGGGCGAAGCCCAGGTCGTGATGGGTGTTGCCATTGCTCATAAAGCCTGCGGGACGGTTCTCCATGCGGAAGGTCTCTTCGATCCCGACGACCTGGTTGTAGAAGTCCAGCGTCTTGACGATGTCGCTCACGTAGAAGTTGTGATGCGTCAGCCGCCGCGGTGTCCCCGTGGCCCGATACGGACTCGTAGCTTGTGTCTGCGTCATACCGCCTCCTTCACTCACCGCGTCTGTTCACACTGGCGCCGTGATGCGCCGTGGGTCAGAGAGTACCCCAAACCCGGCCCATTCTCTAGGCCCCTTGCCGCTACGGCCCTTCGGCCTCGCGGTACACGAGCTCGTAGCTGATACCGTCGTGGTCCCAGAAGAATATCCCGGCCCGCCGTTTGCCCTCCGCGTCGACGTTGTAGCGGACCGGCCCCGCGAACCGGTACCCTTCCGCCGTCAGACGCTCGTAATACGAATCGAGATCGTCGACGAAGAAAGCCAGGTGCGCATTCCCGACGTCGTTGGGGCCGGTCCGGCACGCGCCCTGCCCCGGCGGCGACGGGTACTGCAACAGCTCGACGGTGACCTCGCCAAGCCTCAGGAAGCAAACGTCGGTCCACGTCTTCTTGATGCCGGTGACCGGGTTGTCCCAGACCGCCTCCTTCTTGCTCCCGAACGACTTCCGCTCTACCTCCTCCATCCCGAACCACTCCTTCAAGAAGGTCGCCGTACGGTCGAGGTCGCTCACCGTAATGCCCGTGTGGAAGAGTCCCTTCGCCCTCATCGCAGCCCCCGCAACGCTGTCGGCGCTAACTCTAGCACGCCCAACGCCCATCGAACCCCGCCAACCGCCAGCCGCTGTTGCTATACTCCCCCGCGTTGGAAAGGGGAGGGCCATGGCCGCCGCGCTCACGAGACGCTCCATATCCGTCCCGCACGGTATCGGCAAGGTCCCTGCCTACCTTGTCAGGCCGAAGGCCCCCGGCGCCTACCCTGGCGTCGTCGTCATCATGGAGTGGTGGGGGCTGAACGAGCACATCAAGGACGTCGCCGACCGCTTCGCTGCCCAAGGCTTCGCCGCCATCGCCCCCGACCTCTACCACGGCAAGATCGCCGACACGCCCGAGGACGCCGCCGCCTACTACGGCGCGATGAGCATGGAGGGGGCGGTGCGCGAGTGCATCTCGTGCAGCGACTACCTCAAGGCGCAGCCCTGGAGCAACGGCAAGACCTCCATGGTTGGCTACTGCCTCGGGGGAACGGTCTGCTACCTGGCGCCCTGCCGGGGCGCGAACGTCGACGCCACCGTCGCCTTCTACGGCAACGCGCCCGACCCCGGCGCGCAGCTCAAGCACGCCGAATGCCCCATCTTCGGCATCTTCGGCGCCGACGACCCCATCATCGACCGCGAACACGTCCGGCGGGTGCGCGGCGGCTTCAGAGGGTCCGAACTCGCCCACCAGGTGCGGGTCTACCGCGGCGCGGCCCACGCCTTCTTCAACGACACCAGGCCCAACTACCACGAACGCGCGGCGGACGACGCCTGGCGCAGGACGCTCGCCTTCCTCCGCGAGCACCTCACCTAGCCGCCCTGAGGAGGCCGATTTGAAGGTCGCGTTTCGCTCCGAGGGCATGCCCCTCGCCCCGCTGCTCGACGCCGCCCGGCTTGCCGAGCAGGCCGGGGGCCACGTCCTCCTCACCGCGGAGAACCGGTTCGACCCCTTCCTGCCCCTCGTCCTGGCCGCGGAGCACTCCGCCCGCATCAAGATCGGCCC
>DAOUKZ010000103.1:0-3749 GCA_034420775.1 Dehalococcoidia bacterium | reverse complement strand
GGCCCCATCCGGCAGAACCTCGAGGGCGCCCTCCGCACCGCCCAGGGCTTCGCCAGGCATCCCCAGGGGTCGCTCGTGCTCCTCGGCGCGCCGGGTTCCGGCAAGACGCACCTGATGGCGGCCATCGCCGGCTCCCAGCGCGAGCAGGGCACGGGCGTGCTCTACGTCCTCATCCCCAAGCTCTTCTACTACCTGCGCTCCACCTTCGGCCAGTCGAGCCGCACCGAGTTCGAAATAATCGACCGCCTCGGCCGTGTCGACCTGCTCGTGCTCGACGACCTCGACGTGGAGAGCAGCAGCGATTGGGCCTGGAACACCCTCGATCTCGTCCTGAACCAGCGCATGATCGCCAGGCTGCCCACCGTGATCGCCGTCACCACCTACGCCAAGATCGAAGACCTCGGCACCGGCAGCCCCATCAGCGACCAGATACCGCCGCGCATCTGGTCGCGCCTGAGCGACATGCGCCAGAGCGTCATCTACGAGATGCTCGCCCCCGACTACCGGACCGGGCGGGCCTACGCGGCCAAGCCCCCGGCGGCTACCTCGCGCCGCCGCCCTTCCAAACCCCGTGGAAGCTGAGGACCCCGTCTTTGCAGTACTACTGCATCTTCTGTGAAATCATCGCGGGCCGCGAGCCCGGCACCATCCGCTACCAAGACGACGACGTCATCATCTTCGACAACATCCTCCGCTGGGCCCCCGTGATGATGATGGCCATGCCCAAGGAGCACATGGCCCAGCAGGAGCTCTGGCAGAGCGGCATGATGCAGAAGGTCAGCACCGCCGCCGTCACCCTCGCCGAAGAGCTCTGCCCCAACGGCTTCCGCCTCCTCTCCAACTTCGGCCCCGACGCCCTCCAGACCCAGCACCACGCCCACATCCACATCCTCGGCGGCTTCCACCTCGGCCCCTACCTTTAGCCCTCACCCCCTCCTGTCGAATTGCTGACCAAAACGTAAAGATTGCGTCGTTCCCACCGCCGTCCCTTGTAGGGGCACCTCTTGTGGGTGCCCGTCCCCTCCCGTCGGGAACGACTCGCGAATCGCCCGCCCCTCCGACCTTCCGCTCTGGGCGACCACCTTAAACCTCCCTCCCTTTATGGGAGGGACTGAGGGAGGGCCGGGGTGGGGCGCGGAGGTCCCCTCTTAACCTCTTCTCCCAAGGGGGGAGATTGAGATGAGGGGCCCACCTTAAACCTCCCTCCCTTTAGTGGGAGGGACTGAGGGAGGGCCGGGGTGGGGCACGGAAGTCCCCTCCCATGTAGGGGCACCTCTTGTGGGTGCCCATCCCCGCCAACCGCCAACACGCACCTAGGTCGGCGGGACACTTTGACACCGCCCCACCCTCCCCCTACCCTGACGCCCACCTGACTCCACACTGGAGGACCCCCATGCCAGGCGACGCCCTGACCTCCCGGCGGCACGACGTCGACGGCCTCGACGACGCCATCGAGCTCTTCTTCGAGCGCGGCTGGACCGACGGCCTCCCAATCGTCCCGCCGACGGAGGAGAAGGTCGCCGCCTTCATCGACGCCTCCGGGCGCAGCGCCGACGACGTCGTCGGAGAGTACCCCTCGCGCCGCCGTGTGATCACCGTCGAGAAGGCCGCCATCAACGCCGTCATGGCCGGCTGCAAGCCGGAGTACTTCCCCGTCGTCCTCGCCCTCCTCGAAGCGCTCTGCGACGAGCGCAGCAGCATGCACGTCCCCAACGCCACCACCGGCGGCGCGGCCCTCGGCTTCATCGTCAACGGCCCTGTCATCGAGCGCCTAGGGATGAACTTCCGCGGCAACGTCCTCGGCCCCGGGAACCGGGCCAACTCCACCATCGGCCGCGCCATCCGTCTCGTCCAGATCAACGTGCTCGGCTCCGTGCCCGGCGCGGGCAACGAGGAGGAGCACCGCCCCATCCTCGACCGCGCCACCATCGGACAGCCCGCCCGCTACGCCGGCTACCACATCATTGAGAACGAGGTCGACTACCCCTCGCTCAACCCGCTGCACGTCGACCGCGGCTACGACCGCGAGCAGAGCGTCGTGACCCTCTTCTCCACCAACGGCCACGTCCAGTACGGCCTCTCCGCCGCCCAGGACGCCGATGAGACCATCGCCATGCTCTGCCAGTACCTCCGGGGCTCGGGGAAGATGAGCGCCGCCGGATTCACCGTCGTCATCTTGCCGCCGGAGTGCGCCGACCACTTCGTCCGGGCGGGATGGTCGAAGGCCGACATCCGGCAGGCCATCTTCGACAGCACGCGCCGCACCGTCCGCTGGGCCAAGGAGAACGGCTGGGGCGTCAGCGGCGGCCTCGGCGAGCGCATCGGCTCTCCCGTCGTCGAGGGCGACGACGAGCGTTATGTCGCCGCCGGCGCGACGCCGGACGACATCTTCGTCGCCGTCTCCGGCGCCTACGCCGGCGCATTCGTCCACTGCCTCTTCCCCTATGGCGGCGCGCCCGTCTCACGCGTCATCGAGGGCTCCTAGGCTATAATCGCGAGCAAGCGCGGCAGGGGAGGAACGCCATGGTCGTAGCGCAGCGTCTCACGGTCCTGGAGCCGACGGCGGAATCCATAGCCGAGATGGAAGGGCTCACCCCGCGGCTGCCCACCCTCGACGGCATGACCGTCGGCCTCTACAGCAACAAGAAACTCAACGCCGACCGCCTCCTCGACATGGTGGAAGAGGAGCTGCGCTCCCGCTACGAGCTCGGCGGCGTCGTCCGCGGCGTCTACCAGGGCATGCGCGTCATGAAGAGCGACGAATGGCGCGACGTCCAGGACTGCGACGCCATCATCCTCACCCACGGCGACTGAGGCTCCTGCAGTTCGAGCGGTCTGCTCAACAGCATCGAACTCGAAAAGATGGGCGTCCCCTCCATGCTCATCGGCACCGATCGGTTCCGCGACGTCTGCAAGGCCATGGCCAAGATCGGCGGCATCCCCGACATCGAATGGGCCGAGGTCGCCCACCCCCTCGGCAGCCTCACCGAGGAACCCCTCCGCCAGCGCGCCAAGCTCGCCGTCGACCAATTCGAGCGCATCATCCTCAAGTAGCCTCCGCACCCCAACCTTAAGCCTCCCTCCCTTTATGGGAGGGACTGAGGGAGGGCAGCGGCTCTTACCTCTTCCCCCCGGGGGGAGAAGACTGAGATGAGGGGCCCCTACCAGCCACCAAACACAACCCGTCCGCCCACCCCCTTGTGGGCGCCCACCCCTCCGGCCTTTCCCCCTCACGGGGGAAACTGAAAGAGGGTGCGCGCCGCCAGGCGCGCCGGAGGGGTAGGGCGGCGGGGGCCGCGCGACCTTGCCGGAGCCCGCGCCCCCGGTTACGCAAAGGTCTCCAAGGGGAGAAGATTGAGATGAGGGGCCCCCTCCAACCACCACCGCCCTCCCGTGTTAGGGGCACCTCTTGTGGGTGCCCGACCCCGTCAACCACCACCGCCGCCCCGTGTAGGGGCACCTCTTGTGGGTGCCCGACCCCGCCAACCACCAGCGCCGCCCCGTGTAAGGGCACCTCTTGTGGGTGCCCGACCCCGCCAACCACCACCGCCGCCCCCCGCGGCGACCACTGTGACACCCACCCTTTGACACCCCGCACCCTCGCTGCTAAATCAACAAACAGAACGGATGTGCTCTTTGGCCCAGCACCCCCAATGGCGGCCCTAGCGGCCGCTAGCCTGCCCTTAGAGGGGGCAGCGACACTGCCTCTAACAGTGAGGGGAGCCCGGAGGCCGGTGAAAGAGAGCCCG
>DAOUKZ010000102.1:0-2123 GCA_034420775.1 Dehalococcoidia bacterium | reverse complement strand
GGCGGCATCGGAGCCATGGCGGCCATCTCCGCTTGGATCACGACCCCGGTGCTGCGCTCGCTCGGCGAGCGCGTCGGCTCATTCGACCGCGCGGAGCGTTCCGCCGCCCGGCGGCGCTTCGGCGACATCCACACCATCAACTCGACGGTGACCGCCATCGAGCTCTTCGCCCTGATCGCCGTCTTCTACACCATCTGACGGCGACGGCGGTTCAGGCGAGGTCCTCTTCCAGGCTCGCCCGCACGTCAGGGTCGATCTTGGTCCGCCGCTTGTAGTTGGGGTGGTCGACGCAGAGATAGGCAGCATCCTCGCCGGAGCGGAAGCGCCGCGCCTGCTGCGCGGTGAACGGGAAGCGGATGAAGTGCACCGCGCTGATCTTCTCCTCGTTGCTGCGCCCCTCTTCGAAGGCGGCGTAGACTCGCTCGCCGCCGAATTGAATCCAGACGCGCTCCGGCTCATCGAGGCCCATGAGTCTGTCCAATACCGGCTTGATGCGGCGCTGGTCGGTGATCTCGATGAGCAGCGTGGCGCTCAGTTCGTTCTCGTCCGGGATAAGCGTGTTGTAGACCTCGATCTCGTCGGCGATGCGCTCCTCGTGGACGATGCGTTCGGCGCGCATCACCTCCTGGATCTGGAAGATCATCGTCTCGCGGTTCTCGAACACGAAGGTGAGGTTGCGCCCCACGCCCACGCGCCGCCGTTTCTTCAGGTCGATGATCTGGCGGCGGAAGCCGTCGCGGGCCTTCTCGTACTCGATGATGTCCCGGACGTCGGCGCGTTCGATCTTGCGCATCGCCTAGATCCCGTAGGCCTGCCTCAGCGCCTCCATCGAGTGCACCGGACGCCGTCCAGCACCCTGTTGGATCTGTTCGGCGGCCAGTGGGCAGTCGGAGACGAAGAGGTCGGCCTCGGCGTCGTTCATGTCGTCGAAGAGCCGCTTGCCGTAGCGCAGCGAGACCTCGTGGGAGTCCTTCTTCATCCCCCAGGTCCCGTCGTGGTGCGAGCAGCGCTCGACGACCTCGACCTCCGTCTCCGGCACCAGGCGCATCAGGTCGGCGCCCTTGTTGCCGATGAACTGCATCCGCTGGTGGCACGGGGCGTGGTAGGCGACCTTGCCCAGCTTCGACTCGAAGCCGGTGTTGAGTTCGCCATCTCCCCTGAGCTTCCACAGATACTCTGCGACGTCGAAGGTGTGCTCGGCGACGCGGCGTGTCTCCTCGCACTCGCGGAGCTGCGGCCAATCGCGGCGCAGCATCATGCCGCACGACGGCCCCGGCGTGACGATGTCGTAGCCGGCGTCGATGGCCGCCAGAAGTTCGGGGAGGTTGGAGTCGATCTTTCTTTGGACGCCGCTCTCGACACCCGCGTCCATGAAGGGCATGCCGCAGCACTGCTGCTTTGGGACCATCACGTCGATGTTGTTGTGGGTGAAGACCTCGGCGCAGGCGATGGCGGCGTCGGCGCCCCAGTAGTTCAGGTAGCAGGTGTAGAAGAGGGCGGCTTTGCGGGTGGGCTTGTTGAGCTTGGCGCGGAGCCCTTCGCGGTTGTTGCCGAACCATGAGGCGAAGGTCTGGGACGAGAAGAGGGGCAGCGCTGCTTTGCGGTGGACGCCGACGGTCTTTTCGGCGGCGAAGCGGAGCGGGGCGATGCGGTTGGCCATATTCGCCAGCGGCGCCGTCTTCGAGCCCATGCCGCCGAGGCGGTCGGTGTCGGCGAGGAGGCGGTCGCCGAGGCCGACGCCCTCCTTGCGGGCGTTGACGAAGTTGGCGCGGAGAAAGAGGGCCGGGACGTCGAGGTCGTAGTCGTGGGGCTCGGTGTACGGGCAGCGGAGGTAACAGAGTTGGCACTGGTAACACTGCGCCTCGACGGGGCGGAGCGCTTCGCGGGTGAGAGGGCGATCGTTGTCCTCGGCGTCGTCGGTGACGTCGAAGAGGGCGGGAAAGGCTGGACAGAAGTTGAAGCAGAGACGGCAGCCGTGGCAGACGTCGAACTGGCGCTTCTGCTCGGCGAGGAGCGCCGCCTCGTCCCAAAACTCCGCGGACTGTGCGCGCAAGTTGCTCACGTTGACGAAGCTCTGAAGTGCGCGGCGTGCAACTTGTTCGCGAGCATGTGCATGTTGTTAC
>DAOUKZ010000101.1:0-27833 GCA_034420775.1 Dehalococcoidia bacterium | reverse complement strand
TCCCGTTTCGCGCCAACTACGACCAGCTTGCGAGCCTGCCGGGGAATACGGAGTCGGTCCGCAGCTTCGAGCTATTGCGGAGCGGCTTCCCGGCGGGCGAGGTCTCGCCAACGCAGCTCTACGTTTCGCTGCCTGCGGGCACCGACGCGCTTGATGACGGTGCAATCGAGCAGCTGGACTCAATCACGCGGGGACTCGTCGAGCATCCGGGCGTGGCCGATGCGTCCGGGCCGAGCAGACCATTGGGCAGTGCGGGGCCGCCTGCCTCGCAACTGCCGGAGGCAAGCGCGCGGCGGTTCGTCTCCGACGATGGCGGCACGGCGCGCATCGACGTCGTGCTCGAGGCGAACCCGTTCTCGCGAGAGGCGCTTGACGCGGTACCGGAGTTGCGCACCCTCGTCCGAGAGCGCGCCGCGGCGGCGGGCCTGCCTCCGGGAAGCGTGCTCCTTGGCGGAGACACCGCGGAAGCCTACGATACCCGCACGGCGGGCAACCGGGACTCGCTGGTGGTGCTCCCGCTCATTCTTCTGGCGATTGGCGTGGTGCTAGCCCTGCTGCTGCGCTCGCTGATAGCGCCGCTGTATCTGATGGCTACGATCGCGTTCACCTACTTTGCGACCCTTGGCCTCGTCGTCGGAGTGTTCGTCTTCTTGGCCGGTCATGCCGGCATTGGGCCGGCGGTCCCGTTCTTCCTGTTCGTATTCCTGAACGCGCTGAGCGTGGACTACAACATCTACCTGATGTCCCGCATTCGCGAGGAGGCGCGAGAGGCTCCGCTGGAGGAGGCGACCCGCCATGCGCTGGCGCGCACCGGCCCGGTGATCACGTCGGCGGGCATCATCCTCGCCGGGACGTTCTCGGCGCTGACGACCCTGCCGCTACAGGACTTGGTACAGCTCGGGTTCGGCGTTGCCGCCGGGGTGCTGATCGACACGTTCATCACGCGGACCCTGATCGTGCCGGCGCTGGTGGCGATGTTCGGCCGGTGGAATTGGTGGCCGTCCCGTATCGGGGAGTCCTTGCCCAGCTGAGGTTCCTGGTCGTGGATTGGGGGCTGCCCTGGGGTTGGGGGGACGGGCGCCCAAAAGAGGTGCCCCTACGGATGGCGGGCGCGGAGATCGTGATTCGATGGCCGTCGGCGGTTGATGAAGGGCCCCTCATCTCAATCTTCTCCCCACGGGAGAAGAGGCTAGACCTCGCCCCGCCGCGCCGGGGCGGTCAACTTGCCGCCCTTTGGCGTTCGGGGCAGAATAGGGCCACCGCAAACCTCCAGATTCCGGAGTAAACCTGATGATCGTCGACGTCCACCGCCACATGTGGTCCGTGCTCGAGCGGCACTACGACACCTTCAGCGGGATGGATATTCCCGGCCGCGTGAAGGCGGAGCGTCCCGATTTCGATTGGGAGCAGACGACCCGCGAGATCGTCGAGGAGATGGACGAGGCCGGCGTGGACAAGACGGTGATGTTCGTGGCCGACTTCGCGGCCCGGCTTGGGGACCCGCCGTTCCCCATCAACCAGGAGAACCGGCTCATCGTTAACGCTCACGAGCTGTTCCCGGACAGGATCGTTCCGTTCTACGGGATCGACCCGCGCCGCCCCGGCGCCGCCGACCTCTTTGAGAAGGCGATCAAGGAGTGGAACGTCCGGGGCATCAAGCTGCACCCTTCGGTGGGCTACTTGCCCCACGAGCGCACGTGCTACGCGATCTACGAGCTTTGCACGGCCTTCGACGTGCCGGTCATCTTTCACGCGGGGCCTTGCTCGTATCCCCACCTGTACAGCCGGTACACGCGCCCCATCGACTTCGACGAGGTGGCGACCGACTTCCCGAACATGGGCATGATCATCGCCCACGCCGCCGGCGACTGGTGGCAGGAAGCGCTGACGGTGTTCTACGGCCGGCCCAACGTCGTGATGGACCTCTCGGCGTGGCAGCTTCGGATACGGGACAACCCCGAGGTCTCGCTCCGCGCCCTCGGGAAGATGCGCGACACGGTCGGGATACAGCGCCTGCTGTTCGGCACGGACTTCCCTGTGTTCCGCCCGATGCTGTCGCTCAAGGAGACGGTGGGTATGTTCCGGGACCTGCCCGCGCTCGGCGCCGAGTACGGGGTCGATTTCGACGAGGCGGAGGTCGACGGGCTGCTGGGGTCAAATGCCGAGCGGTTCCTGAGGCTGAGCTCCTGATAGCGCCTGTGGTCTGCCGTGGATGAGCTTGCCGCCACGCTGAACCGCCTCTGCGACGAGCAGCCGTTCCATACCGGCTGGTCAGTCAAGAGCATGGCGACGGGCCGGACGGCGAGCCGGCACGGGGACGTGGTTGTTCCGTCGGCGAGCACGCGCAAGGTCGCGATCATGGCGGCGACGTTCGCGGCGGCGCGCGCGGGGCGCCTCTCCCTCGACCAGCCGGTGGAGATCGACGCCGAGCACCAGAAGACGGACTGGGGCTGCTTCCAGTTCCTCACGCCGGGCTTTTCCATCACGCTGCGGGACGCGGTGATCCTCATGATCATCATCAGCGACAACACCTGCACCGGCATCGTGGCCGACCTGGTAGGCCTGGACGCGGTGAACGCGCTGTGCCGGTCCATCGGGATGACGAACACAGAACACCGACACGGCGTCCCCACGCCGGGCCTGGGCACCTTCCGTCCGATCGAGGCGGTGAATACGACGACGCCGAACGACATGGCGCTGCTGCTCGACCGGCTCGTGCAGGGAACGACCGACGTCGGCGCTGCCGACTCGTTGGGATGCACGCCCGACGATTGCCAGGACGCGCTGCAGATCATGAGCTGGCAGCGTCTGCGGGACCGCCTGCCTGCCCAACTCCCCTACCGGACGAAGATCGCGCACAAGACCGGGACCAGTACCAGCCTGCGCAACTTCAACGACGTGGGCATCGTCTATTTCGAGGACGCGCCCCTGTTAATCCTGGCTGCCTACACCGACGAGGTGCCGGTGGAGCTGCCGGACGGTGTGCCAGGACACACGGCGGCGATGCGGCTGATCGCGAGTCTGAGCCGGGCCTGCTACGACGCGTTGAAGCCCTAAGCCGTGACCCGTTGAGGGCCTACGGCCAGATGGGGAACCAGGTCGCCTTCCAGTGAGGCTCGACTTGGATGACGAAGTCCTGGGGGAGGCTTCCTCCGGCGCCGCACGGTTTCACGTGAGTCTCGTCCACGGGCTCGAACCAGTCGTACGCGGATTCCGGCAGGGCGGCGGGGTCGGCGTCGCCTTCGTAGACGGTGAAGAACTCCACTGAATCGCCGGACGGCTGGTCGGCCCGCTGAAATCGGTAGACGGTATGGTAGGAGCCGGCCTGCAGCGTCTCGCGCAGATGCACGTTGTCGTGCCACCGGGCGAAGGCCTCTGCGTGCTTAGGGGCGCAGCTCATCTGGGTGGTGGTGATGAGGGTCACGGGCCTCTGGTTCGGCGGCGCGGTCGGCCCGATTGAGCCGAATGGGCGGGACCACGCCCGTTCGAAGACGGGCCAGAGGCGTCCGCGCTCGATGAGGTCTTCGGTGTCCCGGTCGGCCTTCGCTAAGCCGTCCGTCAGGTCGGTGTAGTCGGACTCCCAGATCGCGAGGAAGCGCTCGGGGCGCTCCTCGACAGCCTTGTAGCGGTAGATGCGGTCGAAGGTGCCCCAGCCCAGGCCGTCGGGGGCGTGGACGTAGTTGTACCAGTAGTTGAACTCCGCCTCCTTACCGGGAAGCGGGTTGGTGAGGACGATGTAGATGCTGCGGGGGTATTTGCCTTGCACGGCGGTCTCCTGCCCTAGCGCAGATACCGGTCGAACCAGTCCTTGGTGTGGACGGCGAAGACGCTTTTGTCCATGGTCTGAATGTCGGGGTAGACGTGCAGGGCTTTGGTGGGCGGAATGCGCTCGAAGACGGGCATGGACGTTTCGGAGGGGTGGTAGTCGTCGTGGCGGGCGAGGCCGACGGCGGTGGGGCAGGTGATGGCGTCGACCATGTTCATGGGGTCGAAGAACTCCAGGTTCGCTAGGATTTGCTCCCTGCGGCCGGGATGGCGCTCGAGATATTCACGGAGCTCTTCGTAGGGGAAGAAGGTGCGTTCCGCCGCGACGGGGAAGTTGCACGGCCAGGGGACTTCGGCGACGGCGGCGCCGATGCGCCGGTCGAGGGAGGCCGTGGCGAGGGTCATGCCGCCGCCCTGGCTGGAGCCGAGGACTCCGACGCGCTGAGCGTTGATCTCGGGGCGGCTGAAGAGGAAGTCCAGGCCGCGGACGCAGTCCATGAAGCCGCCGCGGTAGTAGTAGGCGTCCTTGTCTTCCAACCGGTAGGTGAGCGCCGTGGAGCCTTCGGGAATGGTCCATTCCTCGCGGCTCTCGCCCTGTCCCCTCGGATAGAGCGTCAGGGTCGCGTAGCCGTAGCGCACGAGGTGCACCGGGAGCACCATCACACCGATGTAGCCGGGAATGGCCATGACGGCCGGCCAGCCGCCGGAAGGGGCGTCGCCGGTGGGGACCGTATACCACGCTCGGATGCGGACGCCGCCGAGGCTGGTCAGGGTGACGCGGTGGTTCACCAGGGTCTTGGCGTTGCCCTCGAGGATGTAGCCGGTCTGCTCGACGGGCTCGACGACCTCGGCCATGGGAGTGGCGGCCAACTCCGCGAGGGTGCGGTCCCAGAACTGGCGGATGTCGTCTCTCACGATGCGGCTCGGGGGTCTATGACTTCTTGCCGGTCATCGACCAGGGGCGGGAGGCCTCGCCCGGCGTGTAGAGGCCGATGGACTTGGCGTATTTCTCCAACTCCTCGGGTGCCAGGTACTTCTCCTCAAGCTCTCGCACCTTGGGGAAGCCGGCGAGGTCGAAGCGGTGGGGCGGCTCGGGGTACTTCCACGCGCGGGTTTCCTCCCACGACTCCCACTCGCGCAGCGCGTCGAGGCCCCGGTCCTTGAAGTCGTGGAGGAACTCCCAGTTGATGCGATAGGTCATCCGGCGGGCGAGGCCCGGATAGAAGGCGCAGGCGATGCCCAACTCCTCTATCTCGTCATGCGATGGGGGATCGGTCAGCGCTAGGAGGGTGAACATGATCGGCGGGCCGACCTCGGCGATGGCCTCCTTGACCTCGTCCATGTCCTGCAAGCCCTCGACGTAGGCGATGTCGGCGCCGGCCTTCCGGTAGGCCTTCGACCTAGCCAGGGCGTCTTCGAGCGTCCCGCCGACGGCGCCGCGGGCGTCCGTCCGGGCGATGATGATGAAGTCCTCGTCGAGCTCGTTGCGGGCGTCGACGGCGGCGCGGTACTTGCCGACGGCCTCGTCCATCGGGATCACCTGCTTGCCGGCGACGAAGCCGCACCGCTTCGGCGCGACCTGGTCCTCGATGTGGATGCCGGCGACCCCGGCGCGGATGAAGGCGTGGACGGTGCGTCGGACGTTGACGGCATTGCCGTAGCCGGTGTCGGCGTCGGAGACGAGCGGGATGTCGACGGCTTGGGCCATGTAGCCGGCGTTCATCACCATTTCGCTGCCGGAGAGGAGGCCGGCGTCGGGGAGGCCCGCCAGGGTGCCGGAGGTACCCGCGCCCGACATGTAGCAGGCCTCGTAGCCGATCCACTGGACCAGTTGAGCCTCGAAGGCGTTGGTGCAGCCCGGGAGCACGAAGATCTCGGGCCGCTCAAAGAGCTGGCGCAACCGGGTCGTCTGCTTCACGACGTCACCGCCTGGACCGGGTCCGGTCCGCAGGGGAGCCTAAGCGAACTCGGCTTCAATGGCTTTGACCGCCGCTTCGAGCGCCGTGATCATGGCGTCGAGCTCGCTGTCGGTCACGTTGAGCGGCGGGGCGAGGACGAGAACCATCTTGCCCTCATACTCATAGGCCGCGAGCATGACGCCGAGCTCCTTGCCCACGGCGGCGACCTTCGTGGCGATTTCCGCCAGCGTGGGCCCCGGCCACACCTCTTTGGTCTCCTTGTCGCAGACCAATTCGAGGCCGAAGAGCATGCCGTGGGAGCGAAGGTCGCCGATGACCGGGCTGTTGTCCGCCACTGGTTTCAGTCGCTGCGTAATCGCGGCGTTCCGTGACTCGACGGTCGCGAAGAGGCCCGTTTCTTCGATGAACTGCATGGTGGCCAGCCCGGCGGCGCAGGAGACGGCCATGCCGCCGTAGGTGTAGCCGTGCTGGAGGTAGCGGTCCGGCGATCCGAAGAAGGTGGTGGCGATCTCCTCCCTCACGTGCGTCGCCGAGAGGGGGGCGTGTCCCGCCGTGATGCCCTTGGCCATGGTGACGATATCGGGGATGTAGTCGTATTCGAGGCATTCAAGCCAGCCGCCGGTGCGCCCAATGCCGGTAACGACCTCGTCGACGATGAGAATCACGTCGTACTCGTCGCAGATCTCGCGGATCTTCGGCATGTAGCCCTTCGGCGGTGGAATGACGCCGCGCGCGGTGATGGTCTGCTCGCCGATGTAGCAGGCGACCGTCGAGGGGTCTTCCAACTCGATGAGCTCGCGCAGCTCGTTGGCGTAGCCCTCCGCCGACGCCTCGTAGTCGTCGCCGTACCGGTTGCGATAGCTATAGGGCGGGTTGATGTGATAGAAGCCGCCGGGGAGCGGCTCGAAGAACTTTCGGCGGGGAGTCACCGCGCCGGCGGCGAGTGTGGCGAGGCTCATGCCGTGGTAGTTGTAGCTGCGGCCGATGACCTTGAACTTGCTCCCGTTGCCCATCATCTTGTGGTACTGCCGCGCCATCTTGATGGCCGTTTCGTTCGCGTCCGTGCCATTGGAGGCGAACATCGTGTACTGGAGGGAGCCCGGCGACAGCGACGCGAGCTTCTCCGCCAGACGCACCTGGGAGACGGGTGCGGGCCAACCGCTTGGGTTCTGCACGAGCTTCGACATCTCTTGAATCATCGCTTCGACGACGACGGGGTGGTTGAAGCCCAGCGTCGAAGCGAACGCGGACGAGGTAGCGTCGAGGTACTGACCGCCGTCGATGTCGGTGACCATCGAGCCCCGGCCGGAGACGAGGATCGAGGCGGCCGAGTCGTAGAACGAGGGGTCCTTGCCAAACGTCGGCCAGAGGTGCGCCTTGGCGGTCTCTCTCAGGTTGTCGGCGTCCGGTTCCGGCATGGAAAAACCCTCTGGTTGGGGTGGGCGCATCCTAGGCGCGACCTAGACTACTGTCAAACTCGGCAGCCCTGCGGGAGAGGAAACCTGCTATCTTTGCAGCCCGTTCCCCGATGGTTCACTGGCCATGCCGATCCTAGAGCTACAGGACCTCAAGACCCACATCTACCTTGAGGAGGGCGTCCTCAAGGCCGTCGACGGCGTCAACCTCGTGATCAATGAGGGCGAGATCGTGGGGCTGGTGGGAGAGTCGGGCTGCGGCAAGTCGATGACGGCCCTCTCCATCGTGCGGCTGCCGCCCAGGGAGGCGGAGACCATCGCGGGGAAGGTGCTCTTCGAGGGCGAGGACCTGCTCCCCCTGAACGACGAGGAACTTGACCGCATCCGCGGCCGCAAGATCTCGATGGTCTTCCAGGACCCGCTCACCTATCTGAACCCGGTGATGAAGGTCAAGACGCAGGTGGCGGAGCCGCTCATGCTGCATAAGGGGCTGTCGAAGGCCGAAGCCGAGGCCCAGTCGGTCGACATTCTTCAGGCGATGGGACTGGGAGACGCGGCGAGCGTCGGGGAGAGCTACCCCCATGAGTTGAGCGGGGGGATGAAGCAGCGGGTGCTCATGGGGATGGCGCTCGGATGCGACCCGTCCATGCTCATCGCCGACGAGCCGTTCACCGCGGTCGACGTGTCCATACAGGACCAGCTCATCGAACTACTGAAGCGCTTGCAGCGGGAGCGGCAGTTCTCCTGTCTCCTGATCACCCACGACCTGGGCGTGGCCGCTGAGATCTGCGACCGGGTCTACGTCATGTACGCCGGCGAGATCGTGGAGACCGGGGACATCTACACGATCTTCGACGACCCGAAGCATCCCTACACGCAGGGGCTGATCAACTCGGCCAAGGTGGCGCGGTCGGACTCGGACGCGCTGCCGTTCATCCCGGGCGAGGTGCCCTCTATGCTCGAGCCTCCCCCGGGGTGCCGCTTCCATCCACGGTGCGAGCGAGCGATGGATAAGTGCCGCGAGCACGTCCCGGCCAGGACCGATCTCGGAGACAACCACTACGTGACGTGCTGGCTCTATGAGTGACGGTTCGGAAAACGGCGTCTTGCTCCGGGTACGGGACGTGCACAAGCACTTCCGCCGGTTCACCCTACGCGGCGAGCGGGTGAGCCGCGCCGTCGACGGCGTCAGCCTCGACATTCGGGACGGCGAGATCTTGGGCGTGGCGGGCGAGAGCGGCTGTGGGAAGAGCACCCTGTCCCGTCTTATCTGCGGCCTGGTGGAACCCACCTCGGGGAAGGTCGCGTTCAAGGGCCGCGACATCGGCGGCCTGTCGGGGCGGGACAAGAAGGCGTTCCGCCGACAGGTGCAGATGGTCTTCCAGGACCCAGAGGGCTCGTTGAATCCCCGGCGCCGGATCGGGTCCGTTCTCCAGCAGCCTTTTCAGGTGCACAAGCTGGGGAATCCCGAGCAACAGCGGCGTCAGGTGTTGCAACTTCTCGACAGAGTAAAGCTCACGCCGCCCGAGTTCTACGCGAACAAGTTTCCCTACGAGCTCAGCGGGGGCTCAAAGCAGCGGGTGGCGATCGCGCGGGCGCTGGCCCTCGAACCGAGCCTCGTGCTCGCCGACGAACCCGTGGCGTCGCTCGACATGTCGATCCGCGGGGCGATCCTGATGTTGCTGCGGGAGCTCAACCGCGACCTGGGCATCAGCATCGTCCTGATCTCCCACGATTTGAACGTCCTGCAGACAATGGCCTCCAGGGTCGCCATCATGTACCTGGGGCGCATCGTGGAGATCGGGACCAAGGAGGAGGTCTTCTCCAGACCCCGGCACCCTTATACACAGGCGTTGCTCTCGGTGAATCCCATCGCCGACCCCAAGAAGACCCGGGAGCGCGTCAAGCTCTCGCTTACGGGCGAGGTGCCGTCGTCGACGAACCCGCCGGTGGGCTGCCGATTCCACACGCGATGCCCCCACGCCGTGGACGATTGCTCCACGAACGACCCGGTACTGGAACTCACGACCGACAGCCACTACGCGGCCTGCCCGCACTGGAAACGGATAGCAGCTTTACAAGGGGTCGTAGAATGAGCGGACACGTCCGGGATGCGGCTATCCGGGAAGGAGTTCGGAGATGAAGCGGAGGACGAAGCCCGTATTCGCGCTACTTAGCATGCTCTTTGCGATTGTTCTCGTCGTCGCGTCGTGCGGCGAGGATGCGCCCGAGCAAGAAGACTTGGTGATCCGGCTCGCCGCCGACCCCACGACACTGCAGTGGGCGTTCACCCTGCAGGGGTTCAGCATGCCCGGCATGCTCATGGCGACGTCGTTGGTGACGACCGATGCGAACGGCCAACCGCTCCCGCGGCTCGCCGAGTCTTGGGAAGTGAACGCCGAGCGGACCCGCTATGAGTTCAAGCTCAGCGACGACTGGGTCTGGAGCGACGGCGAGGAGGTGACCTCGGCGGACGTCAAGTTCAGCATCGAGGACGCGCTGCTCAACAACCACCCCTTCGGCGGCATCTTCTGGAGTAACGTTGCCAGCGTCGAGACTCCCGAGGATGACGAGGTCGTCATCAACCTGACCAACCCGCAAGAGCTGTGGGGTCTCCTGACGCCGCAGTACGGCCCCATCGTGCCAAAGCACATCTACGAAGGCACGGATATGGCCAACCACGCGACCAATAACGACCCGGTAGTGGCCGGCCCCTACATGCTCGGGGAGTGGGCCCAGGGCAGCTCGGTTACCCTGGTGCGGAATCCGGAGTGGAATGGCGACAAGCCCTACTTCAACCGGATCATCTACCGGATCATTCCCGACGCGGACGCCACCGTGGCGGCGCTCGACCGTGGCGAGATCCACGTGAGCCCGGCCTTCCCGCCCCTGCCGCCCCGGGACGTGGCGCGGTTCCGCAACGATCCCAACTTCCAGGTGATCCAGCTCGCGCCGGTCAGCGGCGACCAGGATACGTTCTGGCTCAACAACAACATCCCGCCCCTGGACGACAAGCGCGTCCGGCACGCGCTCGCCCATGCGATCAACCGGGATGCCATCGTCGACACGCTGTACCTGAACACCGTGACGGTGGCCGGCGGGCACATCTCGCACGCGGGCCCCGATGGCGTCCGGTTCCAAGGCGACTTCATGGGCCGGTACAACTACGACCCGGCGAGAGCAGAACAGCTACTCGACGAGGCGGGCTATCCGAAGGACTCGGACGGCACGCGCTTCGAGCTCAAGTTCATCGGCTATCCGACCTTCCCCGCGCCGGAGCTAGCGGACGCCGTCTTCGGTTACTGGAAGGAAATCGGCATCGACGTGTCCATAGACCAAGGCGACGAGATCGCGCCGTTTGCCAAGATCTACGAGGCACCCGTCGACGACCCGTGGAGCGGCTACAACGTCGTGCTACAGCTCAACATGTGGACGATCCCGTTCATCATGAACGGCTACTTCAACAGCGCCCGCATCGTTCCGGGCACGGGGACCTACTGGAGCAATAACTTCACGCTCAATAGCCCCGTCTTCGACGAGAACATGGCGAAGGTGTTGAGCACGGCGGGGAATGACCAGGTCAACGCGATGCGCCAGGTCCAAGAGGTGCTCGCCGACGAGCTGCCGACGATTCCCATCACGACCGTGCTCTCCAACATGGTCGCGGACGCGCGGGTGCTGAACCTGCCGCTAGGCTGGGGCATCTTCACCGAGCCGCCCCTCGAGCCGTTCGACATCGCGTGGGACGAGGAGTAGCGGCGTCGGCGAAACCGTCATAGCGCGTTCAGAGGAGCGGACGGCCTGCGCCGGCTGCTAGCAGGATGAGAGGATGACGTGGGCCTTGCCGTCGGCAAGGCCCACGCTTCTCTTTGAGGGGCCGATGAACGCGCGCCAAGACCCGTTGGGCGGGACATGCAAGGTATGCCACGGGCCTTCAGACCACGGCTCCCCGCCGTGAGGCTGTACGCTCCCGACGCGCGGGTCGTACGGCTCGTTGTCCTGCGCCTCATCGCGGTCGCGGCGACGGTGCTCTTCGTCATCAGCCTGCTGTTCTTCCTGTTGCACGCCGCGCCGGGCGACGCCATCAACTACCGGTACGGCTCCGGCTCCGCCTTCACCGCCGAACAGCTCGAAGAGTTCCGCGCCCAGCTCGGCTTGGACAAGCCCATCCTGGAACAGTACGGCCGCTACGTGGGCGACCTCGTCCAGGGCGACCTCGGCCAGTCGTCGCGGTTCAACGACGGCGTGCTGAACGTGGTGCTCAACGCCCTGCCCGAGACGTTCATTCTCATGGTGCCGGCGCTGATCATCGGCCTCGTCGCCGGCACGCTGCTAGGAATCTATTCGGCTAGGAAGCCGAACTCGGGGCGCGACAACGGGCTCCGGCTCATCTCGCTGGTGGGCTATTCGACGCCGGAGTTCTGGGTCGCGATCATGCTGATCTTCCTGTTCTCGGTGCGGCTGGAGATCTTCCCCGTCGGCGGCTTCGTCGACCCGCGGCTCGACTCGGGGACGCTGGCCTACTACTGGTCGGTGGTCAAGCACGCGGTGCTGCCGGTCTTCTCCCTCAGCCTCATCAGCATGGCGATGTACGCCCGCTTTAGCAGAACGAGCATCCTGGAGCAGTCGACGGAAAACTACGTCCTGACCGCCAGAGCCAAGGGGCTCGGCGAGCGGCGGACGTTCAACCGGCACGTCCTCCGGAACAGCCTGCTTCCCATGATCACGCTGGTGGGCATCAGCTTGACCTACCTGCTCGGCGGCGCGGTGCTGGTGGAGACGGTGTTTGCCTGGCCGGGGATCGGACGCTTGATGTTCGACGCGCTCTTGGCACGCGACTACCCGCTGGTCCAAGGCATCTTCTTCATCACCGCCGTTCTGGTGATCGCCATCAACCTGATCGTCGACGTCGTATACGGCTTTGCCGATCCCAGGGTGAGAAGGAGCGCGTGAGCTGATGGCGCTGTTCTGGAGAAGGTTCAGCCAACGGCGGCTCGCGCTCGCGGGGCTCATCGTCGTGCTGCTCTTCGTGATCGTCGGTCTGCTGGCGCCGCTCATCGCCCCGGCGCCCTCCCTTCACACGGACTTGGAAATATCGGCCCTGCCGCCCTCCGCCTCCCACTGGTTCGGCACCGACACCCTCGGACGGAACATCCTCAGCGAGGTTCTCTGGGGCGCGCGGACGACGCTGCTCCTGGCGGTGACCACCATCGCCATATCCACGGCGATCGGCATCGTGGTGGGCTCCTTCGCCGGCTACTTCGGCGGCTGGCCCGACTTCATCCTGTCGCGGTTCATCGACATGTTCTTCGTGATCCCCCGGGTGCTCTTGGCTATTTTGCTGGTCGCCATGTTGGGGTCGACGAACTGGAACATCGTGCTGGCGCTGACCGTCGCCTTCTGGCCGGTGACGGCGCGTCTGGTCAGAGGCGAGTACATCGCATTCAGGCAGCGCCAGTTCGTCGAAGCGGCCCGCGCGGTGGGCGCGGGGCACCTCACGATCATCTTCCGGGAGATACTCCCTTCGGCGATGCCCATCATCTTGGTCACGGCGACCTTCCTGATGAGCCAGGCGATCCTTTCGGAGGCCGGGTTGAGCTTCCTCGGCTTGGCCGACCCCAACACCTCGAGCTGGGGCCGCATGGTCTTCACCGCGCAACGGGAACTCCGCTACGCCCCGTGGACCGCCATCTTCCCCGGCCTCGCGATCTTGTTTGTCGTCCTATCGCTCAACCTAGTCGGCGACGGCCTGAACGAGACGATCAACCCCAAGACGGCGAGGCTTGGGATCGCGCGCCCGAAGGAAAAGCCTGCCGCGGAGGAGCCCGACGTCGATCCAGTCCAGGAGACTCCCAATGCCTAGGGAGGACCTCCTCTTCACGTCCCGGTTCAACATTCCAGGAGGGACCTCGGAGCGGTTCGAGCGTTGGTGCGATGCCCGCCACTTCCCCGACCTCTTGTACGCGGGCTTCCACAGCGCAAGTACGTTCAAGTCGGTGCAGGGTGAGCCGGAGTACCTGCACCTTTTCGAGATCCCGGACCAGGACGTCTTCGAATCGCCAGCCTTCGGCGAGATGTGCATCTGCGACCCGCCGTGTCCCCGCCCCGGCTGCCTGGCGAAGGAAGACCCCGGCCGCCCTGGCGCGCAGGCGATGGCGGCCTACTTCCTCGATAGCTCCCGGGCGGTGTACGAGATGTTCGTGACGATTGGAGCCGGTTCGCCGTCGGCGACCCCGTGCCTGTTCACCGCGCGCATGGACTTGGAGCCGCTGATGGAAGCCCAGTACCTGCGATGGCAGGAGCGGGAGGTCTTCCCGGAGTTGGCGGCGATTCCGGGCTTCGTCGCGGGCCGGATCGGGCGGCGCGTCGACAGCTTCGAGCCGGACGAGCTGCACGAGCACGTCGCGACGGAGCCGACGTACGTCATCATGTGGGAGGTCGAAAGCCCCGACGTCTACCGGGAAGACAATCCCCAACTCGCCGCCGCTCGGGCCAGGCCGAAGGCAGCGCGCATGCGGCACGCAGTCCGTCGAAACCTGATTAATCTCGCGGTCCGTGTCGGTACAGAATAGGCAGACGAGTAGGGGTACAACAGGAGGGAGCGGACGCGGCGCTGTGCTATAATCGCCGCTCCGAGGGGTCTGCAAGGAGTTCGTGCTATGGACGAACACAAGATCATTTCTTCAGACTCTCACATCGTGGAGCCGCCGGGTCTCTGGACGGAACGGATGACCGGCAAGTACAAGGACCGGGCTCCCGTGCTGATCAAGGGCGAAAACGACGACTTCTACGTCGACGAAAAGCCCATCGGGGCGACCCTCGGCGGCCTCACCGCGGCGGGCCTTCGTTTCGAGAAGCCCGAGGACATCAAGCTCGAAGGGAAGATCACCGGGATCATCCCCGGGGCCTACGAGCCTGCTCCCCGTCTGGTCGACATGGACCAGGACGGCATCCACTCGGACCTCATCTACCCCTCGGTCGGGCTCCACATGTACAGCGCGGTCGAGGACCCCGCGCTCACACGGGAAATCTTCGCCGCCTACAACGACTGGCTGGCCGACTTCTGCAGCGCGGACACCGATCGCCTGAAGGGCGTCGCCATGCTGGTCCTGGACGACGACATCGAGGCCGGGATAGCGGAGCTCTACCGGGTCGCGAAAAACGGGCTGGGCGGCGCGATGATCAGCGTCTTTCCCAGGCCGGGCGAGTCGTACGATCAGCCGCGATATGAGCCTTTCTGGGCGGCCGCCGAAGAGGCGGGCCTGCCGATCAGCCTTCATGTCGGCACGAACCGTCCGGGGTCGCTGCCGACGCCGGGGAAGAACCAGACGAACGTCACTCCTTCGGGCGCGACGCGGGCCAACAACGAGTACTGGGTGCGCATGACCCTGTGCCACATCATCTTCTCGGGCATCTGCGAGCGGTATCCGACGCTCAAGTTCATCCAACTGGAGCATGAGCTGGCCTGGCTCCCCTTCTTCATGGGGCGGCTGGACTACGTCTACCGCGAGCGCAAGCAGCTGACCCCCTACCGCTTCAAGGACGGGGCCGTGCCGACCGACTTCATGCGCCGCAACGTCTACCACAGCTTCCAAGAGGACGGGCTGGGCGTCCGCGACCGGGACATCATCGGCGTGGACAACCTCTGCTGGGGCTCCGATTATCCCCACGCGGAGTCGACCTTCCCGCGGTCGCGGGAAATCCTCGAGGACATCCTGGGCGACGTCACCGAGGAAGAGCGGCGGAAGATCACGGCGCTCAACGCGGCGCGCCTCTACAACATCAACTAGGGCGCACGCTCCGGGAGGCTAAGGACCGCGAGCGATGGCTTCTTACAGGCTCTTCTCCTCCGACTCCCACGTCTTCGAACCGCCCGACCTGTGGCAGACGCGCATCGAGGCCGCGTTCAAGGACCGGGCGCCCTACGTCGTCCACGAGGACAACACCGACCAGTGGTACGCCGACGGCAACGTCCGGTTTGGCCTCATGGGGAGCAATATCCAGGCGGGCCTGCGGTTCGAGGAGCGGGAGAAGCTTTCCATGGTGGGCCGGTACGGAGAGGTTCCGGTGGCCGGCTACGATCCCCACGTCCGCGTGAAGAACATGGACCTCGACGGCGTCACCGGCGACGTGCTGTACCCGTCGATCTCGCTTTCGGGATGGATGATCCCCGCCGGCGATTTGGTGTCGGCGATGTTTCGCGCCTACAACGATTGGCTGGCCGAGTACTGCAAGCCGTACCCCGACCGTCTCAGGGGCCTGGCGATGCTCAACGTCGACGACGTCGCCGAGGCCGTGGCGGAGCTGGAGCGGACGGCGAAGATGGGGCTGGGCGGGGCGATGATCCCGGTCGGGCCGCTGGAGCCTCCCTACTACGACCCGGTCTACGAGCCGTTGTGGGCGGCGGCGCAGGACCTCGAAATGCCCCTGACCTTCCATGTCGGCACAGCGCGGTGGTGGCCGGAAGCGCCTGAGCTGACGCTGAAGGTCTTGTCCGACCCCTATGAGCTGACGAACTCCGACCTGCGCGCCCGAAACGCGATCGTCTGGATGATGTTCGCCGGCGTCTTCGACCGCTACCCCAAGCTCAGGGTCGGCGCGATCGAGTACGAGGCGGCCTGGGCGGCCTACTTCCTGGACAAGATGGACAACGTCTACACCCAGCGGCCGGTGGATTTTGTTCCGCGCTTCAGCACCGACGCCATCCCCAGCGACCTCTTCCACAACAGCGTCTTCATCAGCTTCCAGGAGGACGCGCTCGCGGTGCGGCTCCGGGACCACATCGGCATCAACTGCCTGTGCTGGGGTTCGGACTACCCGCACGCCGAGTCCACCTTCCCGCGATCGCGGGAGATCGTGGCCGGCATTCTGGAAGGGGTGCCCGAGGACGAGAAGGCGAAGATCGCCGGAGGGAATACCGCCCGGCTCTTCCGCTTCGACTGATCTCAGGCCGTCGGCGGCGTTACAGGAACCCGCTGATCGCGCCCGCGAGGTCGGACGCCGCGAACTCGGCGGCGTTCGCGTCGCCCCGTTCTAGTGTCATGGTCTCCAGGCTTGGGATGAGCTCGCGTAGGCGGTCGCTGCGGCGGCAGAAGTCGGCCTCGAACGGGCTGCCCGCCTCGATGTGCAGGGTCGGCGCTTGAATCGAGGGGAGCCGCGCGGCCGCGTCGTAGGTGAAGACGGCGCGGTAGACCGGCCAGATATTCTCGCGCGCCAGCTGCGCGTCGACCGCGTACTGGGCCATGAACCGCAGGAGGTGATCCGGCACGGCCTGCGTCGGCATCGTCTCGGTGAACCACCAGTGCTTCAGCACGGCCATGGTGGCCTCGGCCCAGATCTTGGGCAGGTGCGACCCGTCCGCGGCGATGGTCGCCAGCGACTCCGCGTGCGCCTCCAGCCCTTCGAGCAGCGCCGCCCGCTCCGCTTGGTCTTCGACGAGGGGAAAGCCCATCAGCACCAGCCGGTCGACCCGCGACGGCCAGCCGGCGGCGAGCTCTGCGCCGATGCTCGCTCCGGTGTGCAGGCCGAAGACGTGGGCCCGCTCGATGCCGAGCGCGTCGAGCACCCCCACCGCGGCGCCCGAGAGATCGTCGATCTTCGCGCCGGCGGGCGGCGGGTCGGAGTTGCCGCAGCCGGGCGTGTCGACGGCGATGACGCGGAACCGCGGCGAAAGCTCGGGGATGAGGTTGAGATACGTCTTTGCCGAGAGCGGCGCTTGGTGGAGCAGGACGAGCGCGTCGCCGTCGCCTTCGGTGATGTAATGCACCTGACCGGAAGGAGTGTCCGCGTAGCCGCGCCGCATGGTGTTCCCCCTAGCTCAACCCGTCCCGGATAATCTGGGCCAGCCGCTCCTGCTCGCGGGGCAAGTCTGCGGGCTCGACGGGAATCGGCAGCTCGTCGAGGGCGTCCTTGAGCGGCCCCTTGAGCACGTCGGCCTCCCGGTCGGACAGGCCCCATTCGCCCACGATGTCGTCGGGGCTCCATTGGACGATCTGACGGAAGCCGTAATCCGCCGCCGCCCGGTCCGCTATCTCGATAAGCTTGTCCACGCTAGCCCCTGCTGACCGTCCAGAGTCCTCCGTCGACGATCAGGGTATGCCCGCTCATGTAGGAGGCCTCGTTCGAGGCCAGGAAGACGATCACGCTCGCGATCTCTTCGGGTTGTCCGATGCGGCCCATCGGGTGCAGCTCCCCCAGCTCGGCGAGGGCCTCGGCGCTCTGGGTGCCGCCCCGCGATTGCGGCGTGTCCACCGGCCCCGGCGCGATGCAGTTGATGCGGATGCCGAGCGACGTGTACTGGTTGGCGGTGACGGTGGTCAGATGGATCAGCCCTGCCTTGGCGATGGAGTAGGGCACCGAGGCGCTCGCCCCCTGCACGCCCGCCATCGACGAAATGTTGACGATGGCCCCGCCGCCGTTTTGGGTCATCGCCGGGACCGCCGCGCGGATGCAGAGGAACGGCCCCTTCAGGTTGGTCGACATCATGAGGTCCCAGTCGCGCTCGGTGACCTCGGCAACGGCGGGCGTGCGCATCAGCGTCCCGGCGGCGTTGACCAACACGTCCAAGCGTCCAAAGTCGGCGAGCGCCCGCTCGACCATGCCGGAGACCATGTCGGCCTTGGAGACGTCAACGGTGAACGTTCCGACCGACAGGCCCTCGTCCTTGGCCAACGCGCGGGTCTCCTCGAGGCCCCGTGCGTTGCGGTCGGCGGCGAGCACGCGCGCGCCCTCCCGGGCAAACGACAAGACCGTGGAACGGCCGATGCCGGACGCGCCGCCGGTGATGATGGTGGCGAGGTCTTGCAGGCGGTTGCCGATGGTGAACGCTCCTTAAGGGACGCCGAGACGCGGCCTATTCTGTACGGAACGGCAACCGACGGCAAGGGAAGCGCTTTAGGCGAGGCGCTGGGCGAGCTCGCCGCCGACGAAGGCGATGGTCTCCCGGGCGCGGTCGATGGCATTCCAACGGTTGAAGAAGAGGTGGGTCATTCCGGCGTAGTCGAGGTGCGTCGTCGGGACGCCTGCCTCCTGAAGGCGCTCGGCGTATCGCCGCCCTTCGTCGCGCAGGACGTCGTATTCGGCGGTGAGCACGAGCGCCGGTGGCAGGCCGGCGAGGCTGTCCGCCGCCGCCGGCGCGGCATAGGGATTGGCGGCGTCGGCCTCGTCACGCAGGTAGAGGTCCCAGTACCACTGCATACGCCGCCGGGTGAGGCCGGGGCCGTCGGCCTTTTCTCGATACGACGGGGTGGTGAAGTCGCGGGCTAGGACCGGCACGACGAGGGTCTGCAGGGCGAGGTCCGGCGTGGCGCGGTCGCGGGCCATGAGCGCGACCGCCGCGGCGAGGTTCCCGCCGGAGCTCACGCCCAGCACCGCGAGCCTGCCCGGTTGTACGCTGAGCGCCGCCGCGTTGTCGGCGGCCCACTTGGTGGCCGTGTAGCAGTCCTCGGCCGCCGTGGGGAAGCGGTGCTCCGGCGCCATGCGGTACTCGACCGAAATGCCGACGCAGCCCGACTCCCGCACCAGGTGGCGGACGGTGCCGTCCTGGTTGGCGACGGAGCCGACGACCCAGCCGCCGCCGTGGAAGTACATGAACGCGGGGCGGGGGCCTTCGCCCTCGGGCCAATAGACGCGGACGGGGACGTCGCCGTCCGGCCCTTGGGCCATCCGGTCCTCGACGCGTCCCACGGGCGGCCCTTCGAGCGCGGGCAGCGCCTCGAACCGGGCGCGGGCCTCGGCGGGCGGCAGCGTCTCGAGCGGCGGAATGCCGAGGGCGTCCCAGGCGTCTTCCGCGGCTTGGGCCTGTGGGTCGATGGGCATCGAGCGTTACCGGTTCTTGAAGACCGGGTCGCGCTTCTCGGCGAAGGCCTTGGGGCCCTCGACGCTGTCTTCCATGCCTTCGAGGTTTTGCTCGATGGCCTTGCCCAGCGCCTCGCCGTCCAGGGGCGAGAGGTAGTAGCCGCGGTAGATGCACTCCTTGATGTTGGAGGCGGCCCGCGGCGCGAGCTTCAGCATGCGCCGGGCCCAGGCCATGGCCTCGTCCATCAGCTGCTCCTGCGGCACGACCTTGTTGACGAAGCCGATCTCGTAGGCGCGCTGGGCGCTGATGCGCCCGTCGCCCCAGAGGCAGAGCTCGAGCGCGTGGCCGAGGCCGATGACGCGGGTGAGGCAGGTCATCCACTGCCCGCCGGCCCGGTTCCAGCGCACCTCCGGCACGCCGAACTCCGCGCCCTCGGCGGCGATGCGGATGTCACATTGAAGGGCGTACATGAAGCCGCCCGCCACGGCGATGCCGTTGACCGCGGCGATGGTCGGCTTCCACAGCTCGAACCGCTCGCTCAGCGGGATCCACCGCTCGTCGGGCGGCGGCACGTACTCGCCGCGCTCGCGCTTCTCCTGGTTCTCGGCGGCCTCCTTCAGGTCGATGCCCGCCGAAAATGCCCGCCCGTTGGCGGTCAGGATGGCGACGCGGGCCTCGGGGTCGTCGCGGAACTCTTTCCAGGTGTCCGTCAGCTTGCCCATCATCCCGCCGCCGACGGCGTTGAGGCGGTGGGGACGGTTCATGGTCAGCACCCAGATTTTGCCGTCTTCGACTTTGTCAACCAGCAGCACGTCTTCTTCAGCCATTGTTCTCACCTCTCAAGGATTCGAGTCGGGGCTAGCGGTTCCGGAGTGTTGGGTCGAGCCGGTCCCGCATCGTGTCGCCGAGGAAGGCGACGCTCAGGACGACGAACGAGATCGCGATGCCGGGGATCGCCGCCACCCACCAGGAGATGTACACGAAGTCGATACCCTCGGAAACCATGCGTCCCCAGCTGACCGCCGGAGGCGGCACGCCGACGCCCAGGAAGCTCAGCGAGGCTTCGGCGACGATCACTAGGTTCGCTTGCAGCGTCGCGAAGACGATGATGCTGGGCACGAGGTTGGGGAGGAGATGCCGGAGCATGATTCTCGCGTCGGAGGCCCCCAGCGCCCGCGATGCCTCGATGTATTCGAGGTTCCTGAGAGCGAGGGTCTCGCCCCGTATCTGCCGCGCGAAATAGGGCCAAAGCAAGACGGCGATGATACCGATGACGTTGCCGAGGCTGGGCCCAAGTGCCGCCGCGACCACGATCGCCAGCAGGAAGATCGGCAGCGAGAGCAGGATGTCGGCAAACCGCATGACGATGGTGTCGGTAAGGCCGCCGCGATAGCCGGCCAATAGCCCCAGCAGGCTCCCAAGCACGGCGCTCAGGCCGATGGTGAGCAGCGCGACGCCCAGAGTGATCCGTGAACCGTACACGATGCGGCTGAACAGGTCCCGTCCGTTCTGGTCGGTGCCCAAGAGGTGGTCGGTCCCGCCGCCTTCGAGTCCCCAGGGCGCCCGCAGGGCTTCGGGGAGGGCGTTGGTCACGGGATCGTGCGTAGCGATGAGCGGGGCGAAAATGGCGACGATCACCAGCGCTACGATGAAGAAGCCTGCCCACCAGGTCTGGCACCAGCGGGCGATCCTGCGCGTCCGGTCCCATCCCGAGGGCTGTTCCAGAGAAGCTGCTTCTTCCAGCGTCATCGCTTCCCCAAATCAAGCCCTGCGCAGTCTGGGATCGATATAGAAGTAGGCGATGTCGATGAAGAAGTTCCCAAAGATGTAGATGAACCCCAGCAGCAGCGTGATGGTCTGCACCATCGGGTAGTCCGCCCGCGTCACCGACGTGATCACCTCCCGCCCCATCCCCGGCCAGCCGAAGACGGTCTCGACGATGATCGTGCCCGTGAGCATGTTCAGGAACAGGATCCCGCCGAATGTCGTGATGGGGAGCAGCGCATTGCGGAAGACATGCCGCCAGGTGATCGACCGGTCCGACAGGCCCTTGGCACGCGCCGTTCGGACGTAGTCGCGCCCCATGACTTCCAACATGCTGGACCGCACCACGCGCATGAGCCCGCCCGCGAGGAACCAGGACAGCGTGAGCACGGGCAGCACGAGGTTCTCCGGCTCTCCCCTTCCCGCCGGCGGCAGCCAGCGGAGCCACACGGCAAACACCAAGATGAACACGATCCCCAGCCAAAACGAGGGGAAGGCGTTTCCGAGGACCGCGATGAACCGCACGACAAGGTCGCCTATCGTGCCTCGATTCATGGCGGAATAGACCCCGGCGGGCACGGCGATTACTAACAGCACCAACATGCTGAACCCGGCAAGCTCCAACGTCGCGGGGAACTTGCTCAACGCCGTGTCCAATGCATCCTGCCTGAGAAATCTGGACTCGCCGAAGTCGGCTTGGAGCAGGTCTCCCATGTAGATGAAGTACTGCTCGACGTAGGACTTGTCCAAGCCGATTCTCTCGCGAAGCGCCTCACGCTGCTCGGGCAGCGCATTCAGCGGAAGGAGGCTGGTTATGGGGTCCCCCGCCTGGCGGACCAAGATGAAGACGGCGAGGGTGATCACCCACAGGGCGACCACCGATTGAAGGAGCCGACCGGCTATGAACTTGCCCAAAGCGAGGCCCTAACTGCCGCCGTAGTCGGGCGGACGTTTCTGCAAGAAGGCCCTCGTTCCCTCGTTGTAGTCCGGCCTGCCGCGGAGCTGCTCGTAGAGGACGCGCTCCATGAACCGGGCTGAGCTGAGGGGCTGGTCCATGCTCTTGTAGATGAATTCTTTGTGATACTGGGCGACGAGAGGCCCGTTGGCGCAGATCACGTCCGCGAGGCTCCGCGCCGCGGGCAAGAGGTCGTCCCGGGAGGTCACCTGCTGCACGAGACCGATGCTGAGCGCCTGAGGGGCGTCGATCATCTGGCCGGTGTAGAGGAGCCAGAAGGCCCAACCGAGCGGCACGACGCGCGGCAACATGTGAGCCTGACCGCCCGCCATATGCGACCAGCGGACCGCGGCGCAGCCGAAGGTCGCGTTGTCGGAGGCGATGCGAATGTCGGAGCCCAAGGCCATTGCGAAGCCGCCTCCGCCGGCATAGCCGTTGACCGCGGCGATGACGGGCTTGTAGACGCCTTCCTCCCAGACGAAGTCGCTGTAGACGCTGGGGGCTTTGACGGCGCGCCCGCTTGGCCAGGGTTCGCGCATCCGGCCTTCGGCCTTGTCGAGGTTCTCCTTGAGGTCGCCGCCGGAGGAGAAGGCGTCGCCGGTGCCGGTCAGGATGGCGACCCAGGCGTCGTCGTCGTCACGGAAGGTGGCCCAGGCCTCCAGCAGCCGCTCGCGCATCGCCATGTTGATGGCGTTCTTCTTCTCCGGCCGGTTCATCGTGATCGTGACCACGTGATCGGATTTTTCGTAGAGCACCGGGGATTCGCTCATATCGTCAACTCCGGGTCGGCCGGCTAATACAGCTTCCGCTCCGTCATGAGTCTGCTCACCTCGCCGGGGTCCATGCCGAGGTGGGCGACGCAGACCTCCTCGGTGTGCTGGCCCAGCAGCGGGGCGTGCTCATCGTAGCACCCTGGGGTCTGCGAGAGCCGGACCGGAAAGCCTTCGGCCTCGACGAATCCCATTTCCGGCTCCTCGAGCCCGACGAAGAAGTCGCGCGCCCGCAGGTGGGGGTCGGCGAGCACTTCCTCGACATCCTGCACCGCCGCCGCGGGCACGCCCCGCGCCTGCAGGTGTTCCATGACCTCGAACTTGGTGCGGGTTCCCGTCCAGGCTTCGATCCGCTCGTCGAGCTGCTCCGCGCCCTCCGCGGCGCCGTCGATGCTCTCGATGAGCCGTTCCATCTGCTCGTCCGTCTCGGCCGAGACCGCGCACCATTGATCGTCGCCGCGGCAGGCGTAGACGCCCGAGTGCCGTGCCCACGAGGTCCGGTTTCCTTCGGGATGGGCCTCCGCGCCGTTGACGAGGTAGTCGAGGTAGATCGGGCCGAGGGGCTGGGCGCCGACGTCGATTTCGCCGGCGTCGATCCACTGCCCCTCTCCGGTGCGGGCCCGGTGAATGAGCGCCGACATCACGGCGAAGGCGGCGCAGACCCCCGACATGAAGTCGGGGTGCTGGACGCGCGCCTCGGCCGTCGGCGTGTCGCCGCCGGGGTAGTTCCACAGATACGAGTTCCCCAGAAAGGCGCCGAGGTTGGGGCCATAGCTCGCGAATCCGGCGTAGGGGCCGGTGGAGCCGAAGCCGCGGAGTCCGACGGCCACGACGTCCGGCCTGATGCGCCGAAGGTCCTCGTAGCCGAGGCCCCAGTTGGCGAGGACGCCGAGGGAGAAGTTCTCGACGACGACGTCGCTGATGCGGACGAGGTCTCTGGCGAGCGCGACGCCCTCCGCTTCCCGCAAGTTGATGGTGACGCTCTTCTGGTTGCGGTGCAGCTTGATGAAGGTGGGGGTCTTGTTCCAAGCATCGGGGTTGTGGCCGCCGCGGTGGCCGTCGGGGCGCATCCGCGACTCGACGTGCAGCACCTCGGCGCCGAAGAAGGCGAGGCTGCTTGCGCACGTCGGGCCCGCCGCGCCGGCAGTGAACGAGAGCACCCGGATGCCCTCCAGCGGGCGCTCGGTTTCTAGAGAACGATCAGCCGTCGTACTCATATCACGCCGGCCTCTTCGAGCTTTGGGAGGTCGGTCGCCATCAGGCCGAGCTCTTCGCAGTAGACCTCGCGGTTGTGCTCGCCCGGGGTGGGGGCGGGAGCGGGAGCCGGGTCCGGCAGTCCGCTGTAGCGGTGCATGGGGCCCATCTGGCGGTACTCGCCGATCTCCCGATGCGTCGTCTTGCGGAACAGTCCCCGCGCCTCGGTCTGCTCGTTCTCGACGAACTCGCGCGGCGTGTTGAGCGGGGAGACGGTGATACCCCGGCGCTGCCCTTCCTCAAAGAGGTCGACCTTGTCGTAGCGCCTCGTCAGTCCCTCCACGAAGGGATCGATGAGCTCGCTGTTCTCCCACCGGAGCTGCTGGTCTTCGAAGAGCTCGGAGCCGAGCTCGTCCGGGTGTCCCAGCCAGTCGAGCAGTGAGCGCCAGTGCTTCCTGGGCATGATGAAGATGCGGGCGTAGCCGTCGCGGCAGGGATAGACGTCGTAGAGGTCGAAGAGGCGCTGCTTCCAGCTCTGGCGGAAGGGTTTCCGGCCCGTGGCGCTGAAGATCGGGACGGCGTATCCCGCCACGTGGACGGCGGCCTCGTGGACGGCGACTTCGACCATCTGGCCGCGTCCCGACATGAGGCTCCGAAAGAGCGCCACGTTGGTCCCGACGGCGGCGTAGGAGCCGGCCAGCGCGTAGGCAAGCTCACCGGGCGCCGTGATGGGGGGCGATCCAGGCTCGCCGGCCTGCGACATGACGCCGCCGAGGGCGAAGCAGACCATGTCACTTCCCTGATAGCCGGTGTAGGGTCCCGACCTGCCGAAGTGCGTGATGCTGGTGTGGACGAGGCCGGGGTTCTCCTGGCGGAGCGACTCATGCGTCAGCCCACGGTCGTCGAGGTAGCCGGGGGGCAGGGTCTCCACCAAGACGTCGACGGTGCGGGTCAGGCGGCGCAACAAGTACTGACCGCCGGGCGCGGCCAAGTTCAACGTTATGCTCCGCTTGTTCCCGTTGTAGTGCAGGAAGTAGAGGCTGGAGTCCGGGCCGGAAGCGCCGTCGATGAACGGCGGACGCGATCTTGAGGGAGAGCCGCCGGGAGGCTCGACGCTAATGACGTCGGCGCCGGCGTCGGCCAGCATCTTGACGCACAACTGACCGGGCGGCCCCGTGAGGTCGAGGACGCGGGTGCCCGCGAGCGGACCTCTAGAAATGCCGGAACGCCCCCGCGCGCGGGGGCGTTCCGTTTGCATCTCCAATGAATCGCAGCCTATTGCCGGTCGCGGCCTCTATTGGTTGACCTGCAGGAACTCGAGGTTATGCACCCGCAAGTGTCCTGGGATCAAGGGCCACTCGCCGACCCGCACGGAGGTTGCGTAGAGCTTGGGCAGGACGAACATCGGGACCCAGTAGTGGTTGTCGTACATGTACTGGTTGACCTCTGTGATGAGGGGGGCGCGCTCGTCGGGGAGCAGGGCCGCGTTGGCGGCGTCGAGCCTCACCTGCATCTCGTCGCTGCCGAACCAGAGGGGGAAGCGCTTGTGGTAGAAGAGGTTGTAGTACCCCATCGGATCGGCGTAGTTGGCGTTGCAGTACCAGTAGTAGGTCAGCTCCGGATCCGTGATGTTGATCAGGATTTCCCTGAAGTTCGTCCACTCGCCGGGCACGTTCGTCACGTTCAGGCCCAACTGGCGCCAGGAGTCGGCGACTGCTTCATGCAGGGCTAGGCCGACCGGGCCACTGGGTTGATCGACGTTTGCGATCGAAATGTCGAACCCGTCCGCGTACCCGGCCTCTGCCAGGAGCGCCTTTGCCTGCTCCAAGTCATACGGGTAAGGCTCGGAGGTGCCGGACCAGTGCGTCTGGCCGGGGAAGGTGCAAGCGCCGAGTCCGTTCAGCGTCCCGATGCCGCCGTAAAGGTTGTCGATGATCGACTGGCGGTCGATCGCCAGGTTTAGCGCGAGGCGGACCTTGGCCGCCGACTCGGGGTCGTCGCCGTCGACCCACGGCACGGTGGGGTCGTAGTTCGCGTGCTCCGGCTGGATCAGGCCGCGGATGGCGTACCAGACGTTGTAGCCGGTGTCGTCGACCTTCAGTTGTGCGCCGACGTTCCGAGCCTGCGCCACCTGGAGGGGCGAGATGCTCATGATGTCGGCCCGCCCAGAGGCGATGAGCGCCAACTGGGTGGCGTACTGGGGAACGATCTGGAAGGTGACGGTCGCTACCGACGGGGTCTTCCGCCAGTGGTCCTGGACGGCCCGGACGCGAATCGACTCGCCGCGGTTGTGCTCGTCGAACTCAAACGGGCCGGTGCCCACGGGCGTCGCCGCGGCCGCGTCGACCCCCACCGCGTCGAGGTAGCTGGAGTTCACCACGAGGTACGGCGTGTTTGTGGAGCCGAAGATCGACTCGAGCCACTGCGCGTAGGGGATCTCCGACCGCATCTCGACCGTGTTGTCGTCGACGGCCCGGATGTGGTCAAGGAGCGATTCCTTGGTGTCGCCGAAGAGCGGCTGGATGGTCCGGAGGCCCTGGTGGCTCGCCTCCTCCTCGTAGATGAGGGAGTAGGTGCGGACCACGTCTTCGGCGGTGAGCGTGTCGCCGTCGTGGAACGGGATGTTCTGGCGCAGCTTGATCGTGAGGACGGTGGAGTCACCGGAGAGCTCCCATGACTCCGCCAACTGGGCTTCCGTGTAGCCCGGCGTCCACACGGCGAGCTGCTCGTTCATGGTGTGGCGCGGGTTGAACATCGTTGAGCCGCCGTAGTGGTGCAGCCACAGCTCGCGTTCGAGCGTGTCGAGCGTGACCACGATGTTGGCTGCTACCGGCGCAGGGGCGGCGGTGGGCGTCGCGGTTACGACGACCTCCACGGGCTCGGGGGTTGGCGCCGGCGTCGGGGTCGGCCCAGGGGTAGCGGTGACCACGACTTCCACGGGTTCCGGAGTCGGCCCCTCTTGCATTGCGTCCGGATCGGGGGTGGCGGTGACGATGACCGTCACGGGTTCGGGGGTCGGCTCCGGCGGCGTTGTCGGCCCAGGAGTGGCGGTGACCACCACCTCGACAGGAGGGGCAGTCGGCGCCGGGGCCGCGGTTGGGTCTGCGTCGCCGCACGCGGCGACCGCCAACACGACGGCCAGCAGCACAATCGGTATCGTAAACAGCTTCCTTCGCATGATTTGTTTTCTCTCCTTCGGGAGTCCTTCACGCGATGCGCAAGCCGCCCGTAGGGATAGGGCTCCCCCACGGTGGACTTGCTACAGGGTTCGACGGACTATGATACCGACAAATCCGTACGATGCAAGCACATTTATACTTGCGCGTAGCTTTCAGAATGTGACGAGGCCCACGGATGGCGCTCAAGTTCCTGGAACCGGATCCCAGTATCGCCTATATCAACGCGTCGCTGACGCCCGAGGAGTCCGCCGGCGAGCCGGACCATGACTTCTACCGGAAGGGCGAACGCCCCGCGCTGCTGGTGATTGACATGCAGAGGGGGTATGTGTCGCCGGAGCCGAAGCCTTGGGTGAAGGGGCTGCCGAAGGGGATCGCCGAGCTCATCGACGGGGCGACCGCCGCCACGGAGCAGCTGATCGAGGCCGCGCGAGCGGCGGGGCTGCCCGTCTTCTACACCGGCACACGGTACCTGCCGGACGGCAGCGACTGCGGCGTCCGGGGGGAGAAGTTCCCTCACCTGATGGCGTACATGCGGGAGGGCCAGCCCTGGGTGGAGATCGATGAGCGCCTCGCTCCGAGGAGCGGGGAGGTGGTCGTCTGGAAGCAGGCGGCCTCCGGCTTCTTCGGCACCTACCTGGCCCCGCTCCTAGTGCAGTACAAGGTCGACACCTGCATCATCGCGGGCACGGCGACGAGCGGCTGCGTGCGCGCCGCGGCGGTGGACGCGATCGCCGCCAACTTCCGCACCGTCGTGGTGGAAGAGGCCGTCTGCGACAAGAGCCTCTGGGCGCACAAGGCGACGCTGTTCGACCTCTGGCGCTACATCGCCACCGTCGCTTCCCTGCGCGACGTCCTCAACTGGATGGCCGAATTCGGTGAACGGGACGGGGCGGCACGTCCATGAGCCTGAACTTCTTGGAGCCGGACCCCATGGTCCGCTACATCCACGAGTCGGTGACGCCGGAAGAGCTTCAGGCCGGCTACGGCGCCGACTTCTACCGCGGCGGCGAACGTCCCGCCGTCATCGTCATCGACCTACAGCGAGGCTACGTCTCACCCGAGCCGAAGCCTTGGG
>DAOUKZ010000100.1:0-11615 GCA_034420775.1 Dehalococcoidia bacterium | reverse complement strand
CCGGACTCGGAACGCGGTCCGTCACCACGTCGACCACGAACGGCTTGCCCGACGCCTGCGCCTCTCGCAGCGCGTCCGGCAGGTCCCGGCTGTCCGAGACCTGCACCCCGTCCGCGCCGAAGCTCTTCGCCAGCATCGCGTGGTCGATCTCAGTGAACTCGGAGACGATCACTCGGTCGCCCTGGTGCTGCCGCACCATCCCCAGCGACGAGTCGTTCATCACCACGCAGGCCACGGGAAGGTCGTACTGCACCGCCGTCGAGAGCGCCTGGACGGCCATCATGAAGCCGCCGTCGCCGGTGACGGCCACCACCGGCTTCTCCGGCCGCGCCAGCTTGACCGCCAGCGCCGCGGGCAGCGCCCATGCCATCCCCGCCGTCCCGCCGGGCGCGAACACCGACCCCGGCGCTTTGCTCTGGTACATCAGCGACATCCACACGCGGTTGTTGCCCGCATCGAGCGTGATCAGCGACTCCGGGTCGAGGTGCTCGTGAAGCAGCCGCACCAGCCGCTGTGGCGTCACCGGCGAGGAGTCCTCGAACATCGTCGGGTCGTTGTAGTACCCCGCCTGCTCCTTCATCGACGCCACCGCCACGGCGCGGCGCTGGGGAGTCTTCCCGCCGTCGAGCGCGCCCGCCGCCTCGACGATCTGCTCCATCACCGCGCCCGCGTCGCCGACCAAGCCTACGTCGACCGGGAAGGTCCAGCCGGTGTTCCGGGGGTCGACGTCGATTTGGATGATCTTCTGCGCCTTGGGGTTCCACACCGTTGGCTTCTCGCGCAGTGTGTCCTGCCAGCGCAGCATCGCCCCGATCACCAGGACCACGTCGGCCTCGGCGACGGCGGTGTTCGCCGCCTTCGTCCCGTAGACCCCGGCCATGCCCAGCGCCAGCGGGTGTGTCTCTTCGAGGACGCTCTTCCCCTTGTACGACGTCGCCACCGGGACGCCCCACGCCTCGGCGAAGGCGCGGATGCTCTCCGCCGCCCCGCCCATGCGCGCGCCGTTCCCCGCCACGATCACGGGCCGCTTCGCCTCTGCCAGCAGCGAGGCCGCCTTCTCGACGTCCCCCGGCATCGCCTGCGTCCGGCTCATGTTCAGATAGCCCGCCGTGTCGTGGATGAAAGGCGGGTGCTCCAGATCGACCTCGCCGATGATCGACGCCGTCCGCATCACCACCGCCGTCGGCCCCGGCCGCCCCGAGATCGCGTGCTTCAGCGCGAGCTGCGTCCCGATCGCCGCCTCCTTGGGCGTCGTTGCCACCGTCGTGTACTTCGTCATCGCCTTGAAGATCGCCGGCAGGTCGACGCTGCCATACTCCCCCGCGCCCGACTGGTTCGACGGGTGCTGCGCCAGCTCGGCGTCGGACGTATCGGTCAGCACCAGCATCGGCGAGCTGCTCAGGAACGACTCCATGATGCCGAACGTCGCGTTCGACCCCATGAACAGACCCTGGCCCATGATCACCGCGGGCCGCCCCGTGATCCGCCCATACGCGTCGGCCATCACCGCCGCCGTCCCCTCATGCCGCACCAGGATCGGCTTGATCGAAGAGTCGTACAGCGCATCGAAGATCGCCATCGTCCCCCCGCCCGGCAGCCCGAAGACGTACTCTACGCCCGCCTCCTCGAGAATCTGCACGATCTGGTCCTTCGCCTTCGGCATAGCGGCTCCCTCTTCGACGGCCAAACACTGGGGATGGAAACGCGCGCCAATGCTAGGTTCGCGCCCCCACCCTGTCAACGAACCAGTAAGAGAACCGGTGGCGCGGGGCGGTCTTCCCCCTCTCCCGCTGGGAGAGGGTTGGGGTGAGGGCGGGGGGCCGGGAGGGGTGCGCCAACATCCACACAGCCTGCGGCCACATTTTGCAAATGTCTCCCTGGGAGGGACTAGGGGAGGGCCGGGGAGGGCATCTACGCCGTTGCCCTTCACTACCGAATGCGGCATACTTACCGGTATGGTATCCATTGGTGGAGGCCGCCGTGCGGCGTTTCGTCGATGAGCGCGGGCACGAGGTTCGCCTCACTGATGAGCGGCTCCGCCACATACTGCGAAGACACCCGGAGATGGCCTTCCAGATGCAGCGGATCGCAGAGACGCTTGCTCAGCCGGATGCCGTGAGCGTGTCGAATTCCAGCCCCACGGTCCATCTCTACTACCGGCTCTATCCGGACCTACGAGGGAGAAACCGTTACCTCTGTCTCGTAGTGAAGCGGGACGCCGGGGACGCCTTCATCCTCACCGGATACCTCGACCGGAAAATCAAGGGAGCATGAATATGACAAGCAGGAACGTGTCTGTTTGGTACGACGAAGAGGGTGACATGCTTGAGGTCCTGTGGGCGTTCAGGGAGGGCTACTTCACCCCCACCGGCGACGACCGCATCCTCAAGCGCCTGGATGACGACGGCGAGGTCATCGGCTTCCTCCTTCACGAGTTCAGCACCTTCAAGCGGCCGAATCCCGTCGAGTTCGAGTTGGCCTCCGAGACGCCGGCCGCGGATGTCGCCAACGTCACCATTCGCCGGGCGGCCATGGAGTTGGGCGTCTCCGATCGCAGGGTCCGCCAGCTAGCACGCGACGGACGGCTGCGGGGAGCAACCAAGGCCGGACACGAATGGCTGATCCCAACCCCCGTCGAGGTAATCCCAGGACGCCGCGGCCCTGTCGGTGTCGCCGGTCGCGCCGACCCTTCCTAACCTCCCCCCAGACCTTTGCGTAAACCCTCCTGCGGGTCGGAGAGTAGGTGGCGCGGGACGGTCTTCACCCTCTCCCGCCGGGAGAGGGTTGGGGTGAGGGCGGGTGCCGGGAGGGGCGCGCCGAGGTCAACGGAGCCCGCGGGCCCCATTTTGCAAAGGGCTCCTGTGAGAGAGATTGAGGGAGGGCACGCGCCGCTAGGCGCCCTCCCCACCTTGACAGCGCCCGCGGACGCGCCAGAATAATCCCCCGCAGACTCTGCGAGGAGGCTCCCCCCATGCCGTTGCCCCTGGAAGGCGCGCGCATCCTCGACTTCACCTGGCTCAACGCCGGGGCGAAGGGGACGCGCCACCTCGCCCTCTACGGCGCCGACGTCGTCCACATCGAGTGGAAGGGCAAGCTCGACGTCCTCCGCACCAGCGGCCCCCACCACAAGATGCCCGGCGACGACTCCCCCGGCACCGACCCCGGTTACTCCCAGCTCGACGTCGCCAGCGTCAACCGCGGCGCCAGCTTCAACAACAACCACGTCGGCAAGTGGGGCATCTCCCTCAACATGCGCGACCCCAAGGGCAAGGAGGTCTTCCGCGAGCTCCTTCGCATCTCCGACGCCGTCGTCGACAACTTCACCGCCGCCACCCTCGCCGACTGGGGCTTCCCCTTCGACGAGATGGTCAAGGTCAAGCCCGACATCGTCTACGTCCAGGCCCCCGGCTTCGGCTTCCAGGGCCCCTACCGCGACTACCGCTCCTACGGCCCCACCGCCGCCGCCGTCTCTGGGCTCACCTTCATGTCGGGCCTGCCCGACCGCTACCCGGTCGGCTACGGCTTCTCCTACATGGACGTCTGCGGCCCCTACTTCGTCGCCATGGCGACCATGATGGCCCTCCGCCAGCGCGACCGCACCAAGAAGGGCGTCTGGGTCGACTCCTCCCAGAGCGGCCCCGCCTTCCTCCTCACCGGCACGTCGATCATGGACTGGTCGGCCAACGGACGCTCCTACGAGCGCACCGGCAACCGCTCCGCGTATGAGGAGGCCGCGCCCCACGGCGCCTACCGCTGCGACGGCGGCGAGGAGGCGTGGATCGCCATCGCCTGCCGCGACGACGCCGAGTGGGAGGGCCTCGTGGCCGAGATGGGCGACCCCGAGTGGGCCGCGTCGCCCCAGTTCGCCACCCTGACGGACCGCTACCAGAACCAGGACGACCTCGACGCCCACATCCAGGCGTGGACGCAGCAACAGGAGCGCTACGACCTCATGGAGCGGCTCCAGGCCCGGGGCGTCCCCGCCGGCGTCTGCCAGAACACCCGCGACCGCTACGAGGTCGACCCGCAGCTGGCCCACAACAACTACTTCGTCGAGGTGCCCCACTCCGAGGTGCCGTCCTACGACGTCGAGGGTCACGCCGGCCGCTTCTCGGAGACGCAGCCCACCCCGTTCGGGCAGACCGGCCACGGCGCCAAGTGCTACGCCGAGGACACCGAGCCCTTCTACGCCGAGGTGCTCGGCATGCCGGCGGAGCGCATCGCCCAGCTCAAGGCCGAGGACGTGATCTGATGGCCTCCGCACCTCAGGACCTTGGCTTCTCGCTCGAAGGCGTCCGGGTCGTCGAGCTGGCCGACCGGCGCGGCGAGTTCTGCGGCAAGCTCCTCGGCCACATGGGCGCCGACGTCATCAAGGTCGAGCCGCCCGAAGGCGCGGAGACCCGCCGCCTCGGTCCCTTCCACAACGACGAGCGCGACATCGAGAAGAGCATCTTCTGGTGGCACTACAACCAGAACAAGCGCAGCGTCACCCTCGACCTCGACAGCGCCGACGGCCGCGCCGCCTTCGACAAGCTCCTCGGCTCCGCCGATGTGCTGCTGGAGACGGTCAAGCCCGGCGGGCTCGCCCTTGCCGGCACGTCGTGGGAGGAGGTCAACCGCGCCCATCCCGGCCTCATCGTCCTCACCATCTCCGACTTCGGCCTCGACGGCCCCTGGTCCGACTTCAAGGCCAACGACCTCGTCGCCCTCGCCGTCGGCGGCCAGATGATGGCCTCCGGCTACCCCCAGTTGGACGACGGCTCCTGGGACACGCCGCCCATCGCTCCCCAGATGCACCAGTCGACGCACATCACCGGCTGCCTCGGCGCCATGGACACCCTCGCCGCCCTCTATTGGCGCGAGCACGGCGGCATCGGCCAGCGCATCGACCTCTCCCTCCACGCCGCCGCCAACAGCTGCACCGAGAACTGGCTCTCCTGGTACATCATCGGCGGCAACGTCGCGCCCCGCCGTCCCCAGTTCCCCGAGATGTTCACCAACGACGGCAAGTACATGGTCGTCATGCTCGGCCTCTTCACCGGCGAGTGGGAGCGCATCGTCAGCCTCCTCGAAGAGTACGGCATGGCCGAAGACCTCACCGACCCCGCCTACTCCGACCCCAACCACCGCAAGAAGCTCAGCTCCCGCGCCCACATCGACCAGATCATCCAGACCTTCCTCGCCACCGAAGACTCCGAGACGATCTTCCACGCCGCCCAGCGTCACGGCGTCATCTGGGCCCCCATCCGCGAGCCCCACGACAGCATCCGCGACGACCACTTCTTCGACCGCGGCAACTTCGCCGAAATCGACCACCCCGAGCTCGGCCAACGCTTCTGGGACTCCGGCTCCCCATGGGTCTCCGACCAGCTCAAGTGGAAGACCGGCAAGCGCGCCCCCCTCCTCGGCGAGCACACCGCCGAAATCCTCCGCGAACTCGGCGCCGCTCCCCTGTAGGGGCGCGTCGCGACGCGCCCGCTCCCTCCGGCCGCTCCCCTCGAGGCCCTCAGGCGGGGGCTCTTCGGCCGGATGCGAGTGCCAGTACGAAGATCCCGCTTGCGACCAGGGTCATGGCGGGGCCGGCCGGTAGGTTGAAGTAGTAGGAGACGTAGAGGCCTCCCACGGCGGCCACGATGCCCAACGCCGCGGCCGTCATCATGATCGAGACGATGCGCCGCACCAGCAAATGCGCCGTGGCGGCGGGTATTACCAGCATCGCCATGACGAGAACGATGCCCGACGCCTGAATCCCAATCACGATGACGAGGGCGAGCATGATGAGGAAGACGTAGTCCAAGATGTTGGCGCGCTTGCCGACGACCTGCGACCCCAGGGGGTCGAAGCTCGCAAAGAGCAGCCAATGGTGGAAGGCGAAGAGCCCCAGGACGACCGTCAGGGTTACCCCGAGGGACACGTAGATGCCGGTGGTCGTTATGGCCAATATCTGCCCCAGCAGCAGGTCTTCCACGTCGATTGCGATCGTGGTCACGCTTCCCAGCATGACGAGGCCCAAGGCAAACGTGGTCGCAAAGAGGATGCCTATGGAGGTATCCGAGGTGAGGCCCGCGCGCCGGCTCACGGTTCTGACCAGCATCGAAACGGCGACCCCGGTTGGGACGGCCGCTATGGCCGGATTGATGCCGACCATGTACCCAAGCACCATGCCCGGCAGCACGGCGTGGGCGAGCGCGTCCCCAATGAAGGCAAGGTTCCTGGTGACCACGTAGGCGCCAACCAGGGGACACATCACGCCCACAAGGACCGAGCCGATAAGGGCTCGGACCATGAAGTCGTACTGAAGTGGCGCGACAACGAGATCGATCACGTCACGCCGCTGCCGCTCCCGTCCATCGTGAGGCCTACGCCGTGGGCGCCGTAGAGATGCTCCATCACCTCGGAGGTGAACACTTCGTTGGGGGGGCCGCAGGCGCAGACGTGGCGGTTCAGACACAACACCTGGTCGAAACGGCCGGCCAGGTTGGTCAGGTCGTGGGTCGCCAAGAGCACGATGCGCCCCTCGTCCCGCAGCGTCCGAAGGACCTGGACGATGCCTTCCTGGGCGCCTATGTCGACCCCGCTGAAGGCTTCGTCCAAGAGGAGAACGCTTGCCTCCTGGGCCAGCGCCCTGGCGACGAACACCCGCTGCCGCTGCCCTCCCGAAAGCTCGGTCATCAGAGCGGATCGATAGTCCCACAGGCCCACGCGGCCCAGGCACGCGTTCACAAGCTCGCGGTCTCGCTTCCCGGGCCGCCGGAACCATCCCAGCCTGCAGCACCGGCCCATCATCACCACGTCCGTCGCGGTCACGGGAAAGCGCCAGTTGACGCTCTCCCGCTGGGGCACGTAGGCCAACGCGCCGCTCCCCAGTTCCGCGCGGTGGAGGGTGACCTTCCCCCGGCGGACCGGAAGGAGTCCGGCAATAGCATTGAACAGCGTGCTCTTGCCGGCTCCATTCGGTCCTACCACGCCCATGAGCGTCCCCGCGTCTACGGTGAAGGTGACACTGTTCAGGGCCTGGTATCCACCGAGCTCAACCGTCACGTCTTGCAGCGACATGCTCGCCCGGTGGGAGTTCGGGGCAGTGGTCACTTCAGTGCCTCAACGATGCGTTCCACGTTTGTCCGGAACATGCCCAGGTAGGTGCCGGCGCCGCTGCCTTCCGCCCCAAGGGATCCGGAGTAGAGCTGGACCACGTTCGCGCCGGTCTCCCTTGCTACGGCTCGCGTCAGCCGCTCGCTGACCGTCGTCTCGCCGAACAGTGCCGGCACGTTGTGTTCCCGCACCACGTCGACCAGTCCGGCGATGTGCTCCGCGGAGGGCTCCACGTGCGTCGCGAGAGAGGGTATCACGAGCCCGACGATCTCAAACCCATAGAGGTCCGCGAAGTACGAGAGGCTGTCGTGCGATGTGACGAGCAGCCTGCGCTCCGGGCTCACGGTACTGACCTGCTCTTGGGTCCAGGAGTGAAGCTCGTCGAGCTGCTCCCAGTATTTTGCGGCGTTCTCGAAGTAGAAGGTCGCGTTCTCACGGTCGATAGCCGCAAGCCGGGTGGCTATCTCATTGACGGCTACCTTCACCCGGATTGGATCGAACCAGAAGTGAGGATCGTGAGGGCCGTGGTGGTGGTGACCGTGCTCGTCCTCGTGGCCGTGCTCGTCCTCGTGGTCGTCGTGCTCGTCCTCGTGGCCGTGCTCGTCTTCGTGGCCGTGCTCGTCCTCGTGACCTTCACCGGCGACTCCGAGGAACGCCAGGCTCGACGGCGCGCCGCCGACTTCCCACTCCTCCTCGATCTCCATGTGTTCGAGGTGGACGCCTAGGACGTGGCCACTGTTGGGGTCGGCGACGTAGAGCCACTCGCCGACGACGATCATCGCCGCCCTGCCCGACTCGCCCGGCTCGACTAGGTCCGTCGTCCCGACCAAGTCGCCGTCATGCGCGTCCAGCGTATGCAGCACGCCGTCGGCGCCGAGCACGTAGAGCAGCTCGCCGTCGCTGGAGAACTTCGTGGATGCGCTCGGCTCGCTGAACACCTGCCGCATTTCGCCGTGCTCCACGTCGATCAGCCAAATGCCATCGTCGACGAAGCCCTGATCACCGCGGTAGGAGGCCCTGCCGAAGAAATGCTCGGCGTGGTGGTGGCCGTAGACCGACCCGATCCGGGAGGCTTCGCGCATCTCCGGCGGATTGGCGATGAACTCGTGCTCGTACTCGCCGTCGTGGACCTCGAGGAAGAGCACGCCGCCGACGCATCCGAACGCGGCGCCATGCGCATTGTGGGACTCACCGTGCATGCCCGGGCATGACCGGTTGCTGGCGTCGTAGACGACCTGACCGCTGAAGTCGCGGACTTCCACGCCCACGGGCAGGGTGCTGTCGGTGTTCTCGGGGTAGTCGGGATTCTGCGTGGTGACCATGACGTGCTCGTCCGAGATGACCAGCGCCGCGCCATGCTGCGGTCCGGCCTCAAACACGAGCGGCTCATAGTCGCCGGTCGTGTTCGTCAGGTCCTCCTCGTTGATCAGAATCGCGTGACCGTTGATGTCGGCGAAGATCGCGGTCCAGCCGTGGCTGTTGACGTAGTGGACCGGCTGCTCGTCGGCGATCTCCAACGAATGGCGGGAGACGGGCTCGGTCACGAGGTCGTAGTGGTCGCCGTGCTCGACGAGGAAGACGCCGCCGTCGAAGAGGTGAATCCGGTCGTCGCCGTCTTCCGGCCCGCGGGCGAGGACGATGCCGTAGCGGTGGGTCGGACTGGGGTACACCGTCGCGCGGGGCGCGGCGACCTCGAAGATTCCGCCGTCAACGTCATCGGTCAATAGATCGATGACGGAGAGGTGCGCTTCTGCCGCATCCGCAACCAGCAAGCGCCCCGTGACCTTCTCGCCATGGTCATCGTGCCCGTCTTCGTCTTCGTCGTGGCCGTGGTCGTCCTCGTCTTCGTCGTGGCCGTGGTCATCCTCGTCTTCGTCGTGGCCGTGCTCGTCCTCTTCGTGGCCGTGTTCGTCTTCGTCCATGTGGTCGTCGTGCAAGTCGGCCGTGGCGAACTCCAGCGGATCGACGAAGTCACCAAGCGCGACGACCTTGGACTCGTCCGCACTGGCGTTGTGTACCAGGTCCTCCAGCCACTCGGCCTCCAGGCCGAGCCCGACGGTCAACACAAGGTCCGCTTCGGCTACCTTGGCAACGTCGCGCGCTCCCGGTTGGAATGAGTGCGGATCGCCGCCCACCGGCAGCAGGCCGAAGACCTCTACCCTGTCTCCACCGACCGCCCGAGCCCAGTCGGCCACAAAGTTGGTGGTTGCCACCACCTTGATCGGTGGGCCGGCCGGCGTGGGAGTCTCCGTGGGAGCTGTTGTGGCGGTGGGTGCGGCCGTAGCGGTGGCCGCGGCCGTAGCAGTTGGCTGCGGCGCTTCGGTTGTCGGCGTGTCATCGTCGCCTGAGCAGGCGACCAAGAATGCGGCGCCGAGCACGACGAGGCCCACAGCCAACGCCCGAGCCAGATGTCCGAAATACCTATTGCGACCTAGAATCATCAACACGCAAGTTCTCCTCTCGCTTGTCCTTTTGCTCTTAGGGATGGGGAATCGGGATGCGTCCGTGCCGCTATGCCTAATGTGTGCGACTTCGTATCACTTTGGCCTGCGGCACAGGGGTGGTCTCATGGCAAGTGAGACAACGTATCAGCAGGGAGTCCGCTTGTCAACAGCCCCGCAACGCAAGCCGCAGACTTGCGTTACCCTAGCCGTCGAAGCCGGGGATACTGACGGGGGCCGCCCGCCACGGGCGCGCCGACCTACGCTCGAGGAGGCGATTCACCACGCGCAAACTTGAAGGCAGGGTGACGCTGGTGACCGGCGGGGTCCTCCGCCAGCTCGGCGCCGCTCCTCTGTAGGGGCGCGGCGCGACGCGCCCGCTCCTCCGTCCTCTCCCCTGCGGTGCGACCGCCTTAAACCTCTCCCCCTCTTGGGGGAGATTAGAGAGAGGGCACGCGCCCAAAGGGCGCGCCGGTGGGGCGGCGCGGGGCGGTCTGCCTCCCCCGCACTCCCGCTGGAGAGCTTTCGTAACCCGCATCGCACCGGACATCTGGTGGAGCGGGGTGGTCTGACCCCTCTCCCGCGCTGGGAGAGGCAGGGTGAGGGCGGGGCGGGGGGAGGGGTGCGCCAACATCAACGCAGCCCGCGGCCCTCGGGGCTTTGCAAAGACCCCCTCTGGGGGAGATGTCAGAGGGCCCGGCGTGGGGAGGGCGACGTCGCCGCGGTTCGCGTCGGCGCGCTACTCGGGCGCGACGAAGTCTCCTAGCCAGCGCAGGTTGTCGACCGCGGGGCCGGCTGCCCTGTAGAACCGCGCGTCGGCGGTCCACAGCTCGCAGCCGGCACGCTCCGCAAGCGCTAGGTAGTGGGCGTCGTAGACCGCCCCCTGCTGGAGTTGGCTTGCAAGTTGCAGTGCTCTGACGTGCAGCCCCGGCGGCTGATGGAGTTCGAGGCGCGATTCAAACAGTCGAGAGACCAGGCGGGTGCTGTCGCCGACGTCCAACTCGCCGCGAAACACTTTCCGATGGAGCGCGTTGGCGACCTCGAAAGGTAGCAGGTGAGGAGCGACCGGGGTGACATCCTCGTCATTCCAAGCACGGAGAATCGCTAGCGCCTTGTCGGTGTGCTCCTCCCTTACCAACCACTTGACAGCTACGCTCGCATCGACGACGACAAACCCGCTCACACCCATCCATCCATCTCGGCATCCCTGATCTCGCGGGCCTCTCGAATCAGATCAGCAGAGTTCCCCGGTAGTGTCTTGTCCCCGAAAATCTCCTTCTGGAGCTCCGCGAACAGTTCGTGGTCGGGCTTGTCTGACAACAGGCCGCTCATGCCGTTGGCCTCGTCCTTCGTCAACTCCCGGTCGATGGCGTCTTGGCAGTACCTTCGCATGGTGACGCCCTTGAGCGCGGCGACGGCTTTGAGCCGGCGCTGGAAGGTGGGCTCCAGGTCCAATGTGAGTCTCTTCCTCTTGAGTTCCATCGACGTCCGCCTCGCTAATCTGATGCTCTCAGGTAAGAATATGTTAAACACAGAAAGATGTGCAAGGTACACGGGAAGGCTACAGGGAGAGCGCCTGGCGGGGCGGGTCGTCTAGGAACTACTATAGGGCGGCTTGCGACGCGCCAAAGGAGGCTCCCCTAGCATGCGCAGACTGGAAGGCCGCATCGCCCTCGTCACCGGCGGCGCCGCCGGCGTCGGACGCGCCACCTCCCTCCGCCTCGCCTCCGAGGGCGCCAAGCTCGTCATCGGCGACATCGACCTCGACGGCGCCAACGCCGTCGTCGAGCAGATCGCCGAGCTTGGCGGCGACGCCAGGGCCGTCGAGGGCGACGCCGCTGCGCTGGCCGACTGCGAGCGCATGGTGGGCACGGCCGTGGAAGGGTTCGGCGGACTCGGCATCCTGGTGAACAACGCCGGGCTTCCGTCGCGGTACAACGAGGGGACGAAGCACGAGATCTGGAATCTGGGCATCGAGCAGTCGCTCTCGTCGGTCTACCGCATGAGCGAGACGGCGATGCCCCACCTGATCGAAAGCGGCCACGGCGCAATCGTCAACGTCTGCTCCATTGCCGGCACCAG
>DAOUKZ010000099.1:0-3124 GCA_034420775.1 Dehalococcoidia bacterium | reverse complement strand
AAGGGCCTCGTCATCGCGCCCGGCATCGTCGACATTCACACCCACTACGACGCGCAGGTGCTGTGGGACCCGCTGCTCACGTCGAGCGTCTGGCACGGCGTCACCACGGTTGTCATGGGCAACTGCGGTTTCACCATCGCCCCCTGCAAACCCGATGACCAGGACTACATCATGCGCATGCTGGCGCGCGTGGAAGGGATGTCGCTCGGCGCGATGCAGCAGGGCCCGGAGTGGGACTGGCGCACCTTCGGGGAGTACATGGAGCGCGTGGGCCAGACCCTGGGACTGAACGCGGCCTGCCAGGTGGGGCACTCCGCGCTGCGCTACACCGTCATGGGCTCCGACGCGCTGGAGCGCGAGGCCACGCCCGATGAGGTCGAGGCGATGTGCGGCCTCCTCCGCGAGGCCCTGGAGGCAGGCGCCGTCGGGTTCACCACGTCGATCTCACGCGCCCACGTCGATTGGGAGGGCAACCCCGTCCCCAGCCGCTTCGCCGCCGTCAGCGAGATCGACGCCCTCGTCGACGTCGTCGGTGAACACGGCTTCGGCCAGATAGAGATCGCACCCCGCTCGGGGACGAATCTCCCTGAAGAGGACCAGATAGACATCGCGCGGTGGGCGCGCACGTCGGGCCGCGTGCTGAGCTGGAACGAGCTCGGCCAGTATCCCCAGGCGCCGGAGGGCCGGTGGCGCGAGATTCTCGCCTTCATGGAGCGGACGCACCGCGACGGCGGCCGGGTCTACGGCGTCTGCTCCTGCCGCCCCACCACGCAGGACTTCGATCTGAAGGACAACAACCTCGTCCTCACCGTGCAGCCGGAATGGCTGGCGGTGCTGCCCAAGCCGGACGCCGAGAAGAAGGCCCTGCTCGCCGACCCCGCCTACCGCGACGGCATGCGGCCGGGCATCGACGCTGCCTGGGAGTCGGGGCCGAAGCCGGTGCGCTGGGACTCGACGATCCTCACCGGCCCCAAGCGTCCTGAGCACGCCGACCTGAAGGGTCTCACGCTCCGGGAGCTTGGCCGCCGCATGGTTAAGCACCCCCTCGACGCCATGATCGACGTTGCACTCGCGGAAGACCTGGAGACCGAATTCACCTTCAGCGGCACGCGCAACACCGACCCCGAGGCCATCGCCTCAATCATCCGCAGCCCGTACACCATCCTTGGCGTCTCCGACGCCGGCGCGCACCTCAACATGATCGCGGGCGCGGAGTATTCGACGCAGGTGTTCAGTCAGTGGGTGCGCGACAAGGGCGTGCTCGCGCTCGAAGAGGCCGTCCACAAGCTCACCGGCTTCCCGGCGGAATACATGGGCTTCACCGACCGCGGGCGCTTGGAGCCCGGCCTCGCAGCCGACGTCATGGTCTTCGACCCCGATACCATCGGCGCGCTGCCCAAGGAGAAGGTGCCCGACCTCCCCAACGGCGAGGAGCGCATCGTCATCAAGGCCACGGGCATCGAGCACACCATCGTCAACGGCGTGCCCGTCGTCGAAGGAGCCGAACACACCGGCGCCTATCCCGGCCGCCTCATCCGCGGCACCGACTACGCTTAGCCCACGCCTCGGCCCTTCCCCTCTGGGCGAGTTGAGGGGACGCGCGCCTAGTAGACGCCGGGAAGGATCCGGTACGGGACGCGCGCCTTGTACTCTTCCCACTTCTCCGGGCCGTATTTCTCTGCGCAGTGCTTTTCGTCGCCATGTTGCCGGAAGGTGAAGAAGGTGACGACGAAGATCATGTAGGTCCACGCCCAGAGGACGCCGAAGTGGCCGAAAGCCAGCGCGACGGAGAGGGCAAGGAGCCCCTCGCCGAAGTAGTTGAAGTGGCGGGCGGCGCCCCAGAGTCCGCTGCAGAGGATCTTGCGGTCGCCGGCCTGGATGTACTTGGGCTCGATGAACCCGAGGAACTTGCGGTCGGGCCAGCGTTTGAAGGTGTACTTCTGCAAGTTAGCGCCGCGGCCGATGCTCCAGCCGACGAGGAACAGCGCGGCCGTTCCGATGAGCCAGACATACGTCCACGCCGTCGAGAATCCGGGGTCCGGGTACGCGGCCATGCCCCACAACGGGAGGATAAACAGCCAGCCGTAGACGACGAGGCCGCCCCAGATCAGCATGAAGCCGAGCTTCTCGTGGATGAGATCGTAGGTGTAAAGCTGGACGCGCTCGAAGATGAAGTAGTCGAAGATGTAGAACGTGAAGAAGGCGGCGTACATGTAGACGCCGGGGTTGGCGTCGGCGCCGAAGAGGTCGTGGTGGTAGGCGGCCCCGGAGAGGGCGTTGAGCGCCAACATCGTCCCGCCGACGACATAGAGGTACATCTTGACGTCGAAGCGGTTCTTGAAGAACGAGAGCTCCTGGGCCCGCCCGAACCAGAGCGCCGCGATCGGGTTCTTGACCGCTCCCCGCGGTTGGGTGAACACCGCGAGCATAGAGAGGATAAGGGCGAGGGCCGTGCCCCCGGCCAAGGCATAGACCGCGGACCGGAAGAACCAGTCGCGCGGCCCGATAAGCTCGAAAGCCCACAGAATCACCGCGAGGGCGAAGACCAGGATGCCGTTGAGCCGGTACTTGCGGGGCTCGCCGGTCTCAGGGTTGACGACGTAGCTGGGGACCCACCTTCCCGGCAGAATGACCTGCGCCAGGAAGAACGCGGCGAAGATCGCCAGCGGGGTCAGGAACCCCGCAACCGCTTCCCACCCAGGTAGTTCGAAGAGGTGCTCGATCCCAAGCCATTCAGTCATGACCGACGACCCCTTCCTTCTGTGACGTAAGCGTTGCGGATGCGGGCACGGAGAATATCACACGGGGAAGCAACGGGCGCGACGGAACGAACGCGCCGCCCAAGGGCCGGCGGCCTACCCCACCTTGGTGCCGGGATGAAGGAGCGACTCGCCGCGCAGGAAGTCGTACTTCATCAGCCGGTCGACGATGAGCCACCGTCCGTCGCGCCGTTGGAGCTTGTCCAGGTAGCGGATGCCGATGACGTACTCCTGTTCCTCGCCGTCTTTGTCGTAGTAGTGACGGGCGACGGCGTAGGTCTCCGCGTCGGCGTCGTCGCCGTCGACCCAGGCGATGTGGTTGCCCATGAAGTGGTAGGTGCGCTTGTAGACGGCGACGCGGCTGG
>DAOUKZ010000098.1:0-30927 GCA_034420775.1 Dehalococcoidia bacterium | reverse complement strand
GCGAGGATAGTGTCCTCGTAGGCCGCGGCGCGGGCTTCGAAGGCTTCGAGGCTCTCGCCTGCCAGCCGCAGCGGGAGGTCGAATGTGCCCACCAAGGTCTCGAAGTGGTTCTGCCCCCACGAGCTGAGCACGGACAGCCCCACGATCATCCCCAGCATCCGCATGACCGTTACCAGCCCCGACCCAGTCGCCTTCTGGTCGTCCGTCGTGTTGTCGAGGACGGCGACGGTGACCGGCGCGATGACGAGACCGAACCCGAGGCCGCCGACCATCAGATCGATGGTGCCCCGCGGCTCGGGGATGTCGAGCGTCCACCGCCCCAGCAGGCCGAATCCGAGCGCCATGAGGCCGATGCCCAGGAAAGCAGGCGGACGATACCCGAAGCGCTGGTAGAGGTAGCCGCCCAGCACCGCGCCGATCGGAATCATCACCGTCAGGCGGAGGAGGCGCAGGCCGCCGTCGAGCGGCTCGCCGCCGAGGATTGTATCGGTCATGAGCGGGATGTTGACCAGAGCAAGGACCAGAGCCGCGCCGACGAACAGATTGGTCATGTTCGCCGCCACCAGCGGCCCCTTGCTCCACAGGCGCAGCGGCAGCATCGGGTCGCGGGCCACCGCTTCTCGCCATACGAAGGCCGCAAAGAACAGGGCTGCCGCGACGAGCAGGGCGGCCCGCCAACCGCCCTCGGCGGGAAGCACGGCGTCGTCGGAGAGGCCGAGCGCCAGCGCAGTGATGCTCCCACCGAGCAGCAAACCGCCGAGGTAGTCGACGCGCAGCCCGAAGCGCCGCTTGTTGGCGACGGCGGGCAGCACGACCGCGATAACGGCCGCGCCGATGGGGATGTTGATCCAGAAGATCCAACGCCAGTCCAGGAAGTGGATGAAGAGGCCGCCGTAGAGGGGGCCGAGCACCGCGCCGCCTTCGGCGATGGCGGCGATAGCCCCGATAGCCACGCCGCGCCGGTTCTCAGGGAAGGCGTCGTAGACGATCGCGATGGCCGCCGGCACGAGGGCGCCGCCCCCCACGGCCTGCACCACGCGGGCCAAGACGATCCAAGTGAGGCCGTCGGCGATCGCGACCAGCGCCGAGCCGCCCATGAAGACCAGCATCGCCACCGTGTAGACCCACCCATGCCCGTAGATGTCGGAGATGCGCCCCACGAGCGGCATCGCCGCGGTGAAGCCGATCAGGTAGCCGGTGACGATCCAGGCGCCCTTGTCCAAGTCGCTGACCGGCAGGCCGACATCGAGGAAGATGCCGGGGAGGGCAGTGACGACAACCGTCTGGTCGAGCGAGGCGACGAAGACGCCGGAGCCCGTCAGCAGCAGCAGGGCATAGGCCGACGTCTTGGCCGCGGGCCCGGCCTCTCCTCTTGCGCGCATCGGCTAGATAGGCGGCTCTATCTCGAACGCCGCGCCGAAGTCGGAGAACTGGAGCGTCCGTGAGACGCCCTCGGGCTCGTCGACGGTGAGCCTTCCATCGAGGAAGGCCCTGAGCAACTCGTGGGTCTCCGTGTCGATGAGCACCTCGATATCGAGGATGGAGCCTTCGGCGAAGCTGCCCGCCATGAACTGCGCCGCCTCGGCGGGGGCGCGGCCGGTGATGGTGCGCACCGGGCGGCCGTCGAACTCGGCGGGCTCGCCGAGTGACAACCCGTCCATGCCCCGGAGCACACGCGGCACGCCTTCCGCGGGATCGAAGAAGGCGAGCGGATTCAGGGCGGTCTCAAAGGTCTGCCATTCGCCGCTGACCGGGTTGGTCATATAGGTCAGGCCGCCCGCGCCGACGACTTCGAGGCGCAGGACCAGACCGGCGAAGACGGCGTCGATTTCGGCATACAGCTGATCGGGCCTCACCATGTAGCCTTCGGCGCGGCGCAGCCCCAGCCCGTTCGCTATCGGCGTCTCTCCGCCCTCGTTTTCCAGGATGTACCGAAAGGAGTTAACCTGTGCCATGGCGTCGATCGAGGCGGCGATGACGTCTTCGGGGCGTGGCGCCGGCGTGGGCGTTGACGACGGCGTCGAGGTCGGCTCTTCACCGCCTCCGCAAGCCGCGAGCACAAGCAGCAACGTAAGAACTGAAAGAAGTCCCGCCACGGCCCGCCGGCCGAAGCCCGGCCGGCCCGGTCCGAAAGCACACAACGTCATACTCATGCAGCGCATTATAGGCTCGCCTTCGTCGTGTCCAAGACCTCGAGGCGTGACCTTCCTGAGCGCTCTCCTAGCCGCGGCGCTCCTCGTCGCGGCGTGCGACGGCGGCGCGCCGACCCTCGCGCCGACCGCAACTCCCCCGCCGACCGCGACGGCCACCCCCGCCGTCGAGCACGCCACGATTACCCCTGGCCCACCGAGCGCTGCGCCGACGACCCCGCCTGCGGAGCCGACGGCAACACCGACTCCGGCGCCGGCCATACCCACGCCGAGGCCGGCCAGCACCCCGACGCCCCCGCCGGTGCGGCCGTTCCTCCCCATCCCCGAGCCGCCCCGAGGGGACCCCATCGAGCTCGCGGAGCGCTTGAAGTATGGCGGCGGCATGGAGATCGAGCCGCTCCCGTTCATCGGGACGGAACTTGCCGTTGGCCACGTCGAGGAGTTTCACGTCCTCGACATTGGGGAGCTGCGGCCCTTCACCGTCGAGGCGGAGCTGCGGCTGGTCAGCGAGCACGCCTACTTCTACCTCGAGCGCGGGGCCCGTGTGCGCGACAGTCAACTCGAAGCGTCGGCCCGCGAGCTCGAGGAACATATCATCCCCACGATCCTGCGCCTGGTGAACCCCGACTGGGAGCCCGGGGCGGGGATCGACTCGCGGCTCACCATCCTGAACGCCCGCATTCCCAACGTCGCGGGCTACTACAACCTACTCGACACGCTACCCCGTGCAGTGAACCGGCTCAGCAACGAGCGGCCGATGGTCTACCTCAGTCTCCTCGCGGTGCAGCCGGGCGGCGACCGGTATCACGGTGTCCTGACCCACGAGCTGCAGCACGCCGCCCAAGCCGACGCCGACCCCTTCGAGACGGCGTGGGTCCACGAGGGAGCCGCGGAGTACGCCGCCGCGGCAGCCGGCTATCGCGGCGGGCCTGAAGGCTTCTTCTTCGTTCCTCCCGGCATACAGCTGACCTTGTGGCCAGACGAGCACGATGCCGTCGGCCCTCACTACGGCGCGGCCTACAGCTTTATGACCTACCTCGCCCAACGCGTCGGCGAAGACGCTCTCGCCTCGCTCCTGACCAGTCCGCTCACCGGCGCCGAGGGCGTCGAGTCGTTCCTCGCCCAGCAGGGGTTCGGCGCCGACTTCGACGCATTTTTCCTCGAGTGGACCGTGGACAACTTGACGCGCGCCCTCGCCCTTGCCGGCAACGCCTTCGGCGCCGGCCTCCGCAGCCGTATCTCGGGCACGGGCGAAGTGAATCGGGAGGCCACCCAATACGCCGCGGACTATGTCCTTGTCGAATCGGACGGCCGCGCCCGCCGGTTCGTTTTCGAGGGCAGCCCGGAGGTCCGGCTCCTCCCCACGTCGCCGCCGTCGGGGGAAACGATGTGGTGGAGCAACCGGGGCGACGGCATCGACGCGACGCTCACCCGCGCCTTCGACCTGACCGGCGTCAGCAATGCGTCGCTCGCCTTTGACCTCTGGTTCGACATCGAAGAGGGCTTCGACTTCGCCTACGTCGTAGCCTCCCGCGATGGTGGTCTCTCGTGGAAGGTGTTGGAAGGCTCCCACTCGACCGTCGACGACCCGCTCGGGCAGAGCTTCGGCCCCGCCTACACGGGCAAGAGCGGCGGGGGCCGCAACGCCCGCTGGGTTGAGGAGGAGATCGACCTGAGCGACTACGCCGGCGGCGAGGTGCTGGTCAGGTTCGAGTACGTCACCGACCAGGCGGTCCACGCCGAAGGGATGCTCATCGACGACCTGCGCCTCGAAGCCACCGGCTTCGTCGACGACGCCGAATCTGATGCAGGGTGGCAGGCCGAGGGGTTCTTCCGCACCGACAACCGGGTGCCCCAGCCCTACGGGGTGCGGCTCGTCGAGCTCAGCAGCGAACGCGTCATCGAGGTTCCCCTCGACGAAGCCCTGCGGGGCGAGGTCGCGCTGCCAGCCGACGGTCCCGGCTTCGTCGTCCTGGTCGCGCCTACCGCTCCCGTGACCGGCGTGCCCGCGGCCTACCGGCTCGCCGTCGAGTACATCGAATAGCCGGCTATAGCCGCCACATGTCGCGGCGGGTGACGGTGAGCCAGGCCACGGGAAGGGCGAGGGCGAGCCCGACGACGACGAAGGCGATGCGCAGGTTGGTCCAGTCGCCGAGCGCGCCGGCGGCCATCGCGCCGAGCGGCGACAGGCTGAACGAGAGGAAGTAGAGCGACATCGCCCGGCCCCGGAATTCGTCCGCCACGTTCGTCTGGACAAGGGTATTGCCGAGGGCGAGCGTGGAGGCCGAGGTGGCCCCGAGGACCACCATCGCGGCGAACGAGAAGACGAGGTTGCCCGCCGCACCCATAGCGGCGATGAACAGCCCGGTCCCAATCGCGGCACAGAAGTAGACAAGACCCTTGTTGCGGATGTCGCCCTTCATGACCAGCACCAGCGCCCCCACGAGGCCGCCCACGCCGAGCGTGATGAACAGGGCCGAGAAGCCGCTCTCCTCCTGTCCCAGCACGTCCTTGGCGAACGCGGCCATCAGCTGCGTCATCGACATGCCCAGCAGCGCGGCGAGGAACGAAACGGTCAGCAGCGCCCTGATCGTGCGGTCGCTCCGGGCATAGCGGACGCCGTCGGCGATGCTCTGGAAGAAGGGCGCCCTCGTCCCTCCCGCCGTGAACGTCCGGCGCATGAGCAGCACCGAGATCACCCCGCCGACGTAGCCCGCCGACTGAAGGAAGAACGTGCCCTCCGTGCCGACAGCGACGAGCAGGACGCCGCCAAGCGATGGGCCGATGACCCGCATGGAGTTCATCACCACGGCGTTGAGCGACACGGCGCTCGGCAGGTCTTGCCTGCCCACGATGTCGTGGATCGCCGACATTCGGGCCGGGTTGTTGAGCGCGAAGAACGAGCCGCTGAGGAAGGCGAGGACGTAGACGTGCCAGATCACGACGACTTCCGCCATCACGATCAACGCTAGGACCAACGCGACCAGCGCCAGCGACACCTGGCTGAACAGCATCAGATGCTTGCGGTTGAGCCGGTCGGCGAGCGCTCCGCCCACAGGCGACATGAAGAACATGCCGGCGCCCTGGGCGAAGGCCACGACCCCGAGCTGGAACGCGGTGCCGTCGAGGTCGTTGTACACCAGCCAGCCCTTCCCTAGTTGCTGGGACCACTGCCCCATCTGGGTGAACATGTTGCCGGTGAGCAGAAACCGGAAGTCGGCGTGGCGCAGCGCGCCGAAGCGTGTCGGCTCCGGCGACAGGGGCCGCCGGGGATGCGGGTCGCGGTGCCGCCCGGGCGCGCGGGCCATCCCTACCGGCGCTCCCCTACGCTCTGGTCGGCGGACGCGGTGTCAGGCCGCGTCCGAGCGCCGCGGGTCGTCCCCTCGCGCGGCACCCGAGCGGAACTATCGCTGAAACGTACGCGCATACGAGTCCTTCGCGGCGGGCCGCGGCATACGATAGCAAACCGCCTCGAATGGCCCAAGTCAGCGCGGCCAACAGATAAGGAGTCGATGCTATAATGTTCGATGGCATTGGCTGGGAAGGGGCGGCTCGGGATGCACATCGCGGTCCTCGGACGATCCGACGGGTGCACCCCTGAGATATACGCCCTAGCCGAGGCGGTAGGGCGCGAGATCGGCGCCCGAGGCCACACCCTCGTCTGCGGCGGCGGGAATGGCGTCATGGAGGCCGCTTGCAAGGGGGCCAAGGCCGCCGGCGGCATCACCATCGGCATCCTTCCCGGCCCCGACCGCGCCGGCGCCAACGCCTACGTCGACTACCCCATCGTCACCGGTATCGGCTACGCCCGGAACTCCCTCGTCGCCATGAACGGCGACGTCTGCATCGCCGTCGAGGGCGAGTACGGCACCCTTTCTGAAATCGGCTTCGCCCTCGCGTACAACAAGCCGCTGGTGGGGCTCAAGAGTTGGACGCTGATCAGGGGAGACGGCGAGCGTGAGCCCCGCTTGAACGTCGCCGCCGACCCCGCCGACGCCGTAGCCCGGGCAGAGGCCCTGGGCCGAGAGTTGGGCCGATGAGCATCATCGAGCGCGTCATCGGCCGGGAGATCCTGGACTCGCGGGGGAATCCCACGATCGAAGTCCAGGTCTCGCTGACCGACGGCTCCGTCGGGATCGCCGCCGTTCCATCGGGGGCGAGCACCGGCACGCACGAGGCGCTTGAGCTGCGCGACGGCGACCCGGAGCGCTACGGGGGCAAGGGCGTCCTCAAGGCCATCGCCAACGTCAACGGCCCCATGGCAGGGGCCATACGCAGCCTCTCGGCGTTGGACCAAGAGGCGCTCGACAAGCGGCTGCTCGAAGTCGACGGCACGCCCGACAAGAGCAAAATGGGAGCGAACACCGTCCTCGGCGTCTCGCTGGCGGTCGCTCACGCCGCGGCCCAGAGCAAGGGTCTCGGCCTCTTCCGCTACCTCGGCGGCGACTCGGCGACACGCCTCCCCGTTCCCATGTTCAACGTGCTCAACGGCGGGGCCCACGCCGACGGCTCGACCGACTTCCAGGAGTTCATGGTCATGCCGGTCGGCGCGCCGAGTTTCGGCGAAGCCATACAGATGGCCGCGGAGACATACCAAGCCCTGAAGAATGTGCTGAAGAAGCGCCGCCTGGGCACCAACGTCGGTGACGAGGGCGGCTTCGCTCCGCGCCTTAAATCCAACGCCGCCGCGGTCGAGCTGATCCTCGAAGCCGTCGAAGAAGCGGGCTACTCCGCCGGCGAGGACATCTTCCTTGCCCTCGACGTAGCCGCCAGCGAGTTCTACCGGAACGGCAAGTACGCCCTGCGGAAAGAGAAGCTGACCCTGACCTCCACGAAGATGATCGACTTCCTGGAGGGTTGGGTGAAGCAATACCCCATCGTGAGCATCGAGGACGGTCTGCACGAGGACGACTGGGAGGGCTGGAGGGAGCTCACCGAGCGCCTCGGCGAGAAGGTGCAGCTTGTCGGCGACGACCTCTTCGTCACCAACCCCGAGCGCCTCGACCGCGGCATCGAGGAAGGCGTCGCCAACTCGATCTTGGTCAAGGTCAACCAGATTGGCTCGCTGACGGAGACCCTGGACACGATCAAGCGGGCAAAGGACGCCGGGTACACCACCGTGATCAGTCACCGGTCGGGTGAGACCGAAGACACGACGATCGCCGATCTGGCGGTCGCCACGGGCTCCGGGCAGATCAAGACCGGCGCGCCGGCCCGTTCGGAGCGCACCGCCAAGTACAATCGCCTGCTTCGCATCGAGGGCGAGGTCGGCGCCCGCACCAAGTACGCCGGCCGCGACGCCTTCGAGCCCCTCGCCGTCCTGGGCGAAGACGAGACCCCGTCCAAGAGATAGCCCCCGCGCGCATCTCCGCGTCCCTGTCCGGGCCGCGGCCCCCGAGGAGGGACCCACCATGCCTCCGGTCGACGTGATGACCGTCCTGGGCCCGGTGAGCTCGGCCGACCTCGGCGCCACCCTGACGCACGAACACCTGGTTGCCTCCGCCACCGGCGCCGACTACGACAGCACCCTCCACTTCGACTACGAGGGCCAGCTGATCAAGCTCACCGAGGACATGAAGCGGCTGAAGGAAGCGGGCGTCTCCTCCATCATCGACCCCATCCCCATGGAGCTTGGCCGCAAGGTCGACTTCATGCAGGACGTCTCCCGCGCCTCCGGCGTCAACGTCGTCTGCGCCACCGGCCTCTACACCGACCAAGGCCCGTTCCGCGGCTACCCGCAGTACTTCGTGAGCAAGACCGTCGACGAGATCGAGGAGATCTACGTCACCGAGATCACCGAGGGGATCGGCCCCCGCAAGATCAGGCCCGGCGTCATCAAGTGCGCGACCGGCCCCCACAACGTCAGCGAGAACGAGGAGAAGGCCCTGCGCGCCTCGGCCCGCGCCGCGAAGAAGACCGGCACCCCGATCACCACGCATACGACCGACGGCAGCATGGGGCCGCAGCAGCTCGACATCTTCGAGGACGAGGGGCTCGACCTGCGGCGCGTCACGGTGGGGCATTGCAGCGACTCCGCCGACCTCGACTATCACGTGAGCATGCTCCGGCGCGGGGCCTACATCGGGTTCGACCGGCTGGGGCTGGAGAACTTTGTCGACGACGAGACCAAGATCGGGGTCATCGCCGCGCTCGTCGCGATGGGGTTCTCGTCGCAGATCGTCTTCTCGCACGACAACGTCGGCTGCCTCCATGGGTTGAAGACCCGCCCCACAAACCCCGAGAAGCGCCGGTACACCTACCTGCTCGAATCGTTCGTCCCCGAGCTCAGGCGCAGCGGTGTGTCGCAGGACGACATCGACCGCATCCTCGTCGAGAATCCGCGCCGGTACTTCGAGGGCGGCTAGCCCGCGGCCATCGACCTACCGGGGCAGGCCGATGGCCGCGGTCGTCACCGGCGAACTCGCCGCCGCCATCCCCACCCTCCGCTTTCCGCCGCTAGCGGGGATTCACTAGGCCACGGAGGGGCTCTGCAGGCACCGGCCGGGGCGCTCGGTCTGTCTCCTCACGCGTCCGCAGGGCATCTTGAGCACCCCGACCAAGGAACATATGTTCTCTATGGCGATAGTACGCCCTCTTCAAGGTCGTGTCAAGCGGGCCTTGGCGCGGGAGGGCGTCCCCACAAGGCGGGCGGCTCTCTTTCGCTTGAAAGGTCGACCGGGGCGGGGTAGCATCGGGGCGCTAGAAGTAGCGCCGTAGGCCGACGCCCAACTGAGGAGTGCGAGTATGACGACGACAGCCGACCGCCCGTCCGCCGAGTTCAAAGTAGTGGGGACGCGCCCGATCCGGCATGACGGCTATGACAAGGTCACGGGCCGGGCCAAGTATGGGGCCGACCTGCAGCTCGCCGACCTGCTCCACGGGGCGGTGCTCCGCAGTCCCCACGCCCACGCCCGCATCCGCTCGATCGACACGTCGAAGGCGGAGGCGCTGGACGGCGTGCGGGCCGTGGTGACCTCGAAGGACCTGCCGGAGAAGACGATCCCGCCCTCCAACTTTATGGAGACGCTGGCCGACCCGCAGATCCTGACCGAGATCGCCCTGGCGCGGGGCAAGGCACTGTACAAGGGGCACGCCGTCGCCGGCGTCGCCGCCACGAGCAAGCACGTGGCCGAGGCGGCCCTCGACCTCATCGAGGTCGATTACGAGGTGCTGCCGCACGTGCTGGACGTGGATGCGGCCATGGCGCCGGACGCGCCGGTGCTGCACGATGCGCTGCGCACCAACGACGCCACGGCGGCCGGCGACTCCGGCCCGACCAACGTCGCCGCGCACACCCAGTTCAAGCAGGGCGACCTCGAACAGGGCTTCGCCGAGGCCGACGTCATCGTCGAGCGCTCCTTCGCCACGAAGCCGGTGCACCAGGGCTACATCGAGCCGCACAACTCGACGGCGCTGTGGAACGCCGACGACAGCATCACCATCTGGAAGAGCACCCAGGGGCCGTTCGTCGTCCGGCACCAAGTCGCGTCGATCCTGAACCTCCCCGTGTCCAGCGTGAAGGTCGTACCGATGGAGATCGGCGGCGGCTTCGGCGGCAAGATCAACAGCTACCTCGACCCGGTGACGGCGACGCTCTCGAAGAAGACCGGCCACCCGGTGAAGATCTCGATGAGCCGCAAGGAAGTGTTCGAAGGAACGGGCCCCGCGTCGGGGACTTCGTTGCGGGCCAAGATCGGGGCCAAGCGCGACGGCACGATCACCGCGGCGGAGGTCTACCTGGCGTACGAAGCGGGGGCCTTCCCCGGCTCGTCGGTGGCCTCCGGGGCCGCCACCTGCCTGGCGCCGTACAAGATCGAGAACCTGCTGATCGACGGCTACGACGTGGTGGTGAACAAGCCGAAAACCTCGGCCTACCGCGCGCCGGGCTCGCCGCAGGCCTCCTTCGCCGTCGAGCAGGTCGTCGACGAGCTCGCCCAAGAGCTCGGCATGGACCCGCTCGAGCTGCGCCTGAAGAACGTTACCCAGACGGGCGACCGGCAGGCCTCGGGGATGCCGTTCCCCAGCATCGGCGCGAAGCAGCTTGAAGAGACGATCAAGGACCATCCGCACTACTCCGCGCCCCTGGAGGGGCCGAACAAGGGCCGCGGCCTCGCGATGGGCTACTGGGGCAACGCCGGCATGAACTCGTCGGCCACGTTGAACGTCACCTCGAACGGCCAAGTGACCCTGGTGACGGGCTCGGTCGACATCGGCGGTTCTCGCGCCGCCCTCGCCATGCAGGCGGCAGAGGTCCTGGGGCTCACGGCCGAGGACGTCCACCCCAGCGTGGGCGACACCGACTCGGTGGGCTACACCGGGGTCACCGGCGGCAGCCGCACCGCCTTCGCCACGGGTATCGCGGTGGTCAACGCCGCCCAGGACGTGAAGGAGCAGATGATGCGCAGGGCGGCGCTCCTCTGGGAGACGCAGCCGGAGGACATCGCGTACGTCGACGGCGTCTTCATCTCGTCGAAGAACCCCGACGACCGGCTCACCTTCAAGGAGCTGGCGGGCAAACTGATGATGACCGGCGGCCTCATCACGGCCTCCGCTTCCGCCGATCCCAAGCAGGTCGGGCCGTCGTTCGCGGCGCTGCTGGTCGACGTCGAGGTCGATCCGGAGACCGGCAAGGTGGAGGTCGAGCGGGCCACCATCTTCCAGGACGTGGGGAAGGCGGCGCACCCGAGCTACGTCGAGGGGCAGATGCAGGGCGGAACGGTGCAGGGCATCGGCTGGGCGTTGAACGAGGAGTACTACTACCTCGACAGCGGCGTGATGGCGAACTCCAGCTTCCTCGACTACCGCATCCCCACGAGCCTCGACCTGCCGATGATCGAGCCGGTGCTCGTCGAGGCGCACAACCCGGGCCACCCGTTCGGCCTGCGCGGCGTCGGCGAGGCCTCGCTGGTACCGCCCATGGCGGCGATGGCGAACGCGATCAGCCGCGCCACCGGCAAGCGCATCACGGAGCTTCCCATGTCGCCGGGCGCGGTCCTGGACTCCATGGCCAACGGCGGCTGAAGGGAGCGGCGTGGCCGACCTTCTGGCGGGTAAGACCGCCATCGTCACCGGCGGAGGCCGGGGCATCGGACGCGCCATCGCGCTCTGCCTGGCAGGCGACGGCGCCGACGTCGCTGTCTGCGACCGCGACGCACCCCCCGCGCAAGAGGCGGCGCGTGCGATCGAGGCGCTGGGACGGCGGGCGGCGGCGATCGAGGCCGACGTCGCCACGCGGGAGGGCGCGGAGCGGATGGTCGCCGAGGCGCTCGCGGCATTCGGAAGCATCGACATCCTCGTCAACAACGCGGGGGTGATGGGCGCGCCGGGCTGGAACGAGCGCACCGAGCCCAACGACGACGACTGGGCGGCGGCGGTGCGGGTGAACCTCATGTCGCGGGTCTACTGCTCGGAGGCGGTGACGGCGCACATGAAGGAGCGCGGCGGAGGCAAGATCGTGAACATCGCCTCGATCGGCGGCTTCATCGGGAGCCGGGGCGCGGCGCACTACGGGGCCAGCAAGGCCGCCGACATCAGCTACACCAAGTCGCTCGCGGTCGAGCTCGGCCGGTACAACATCAACGTCAACGCGGTCTGCCCCGGCATTACCGAGGGCACCGACATGGCGCGGGGCATCCAGGACCAGTTCCGCATCCGCGTGCCGGGGGCGGCCGCGATGGACGACGAGGAGATGTTCCAGCGGGCCGCCTTCAGGCAACCGCTACGGCGGGGCAACGTTCCCGAGGACATCGGATGGATGGTCTCGTTCCTCGCCTCCGACCGGGCCCGCAACGTGCACGGGCAGGCGATCGCCGTCGATTGCGGCGCGACGATGCGCTAGCGTCCGGCGGCCCGCGACGCCGTACACTGGTTGGCGGACCGAGATCCGCCGACGAACGTGAACCGAACACCCTACGTCCGCTTTCCCGCGCTGCGCGCCTTCTACGGGCGCGGCTTCCGCCTGTTCTGGGCGGCCGCGCTGCTGAGCTTCGGCTCGATTCAGATGCAGCAGCTGGCGCGAGGTTACCTCGCCCGCGACCTCACCGAATCCCCGCTGCTGGTGAGCTCCGTCTTCGCCTTGAGTATGGCCCCGATGCTGGTCATGCCGTTCGTGGGCGGCCTGCTCGCCGACCGGCTCGACAAGCGGCGCCTGCTGTTGGTCCTCGAGGTGGGGCAGCTGGCCATCGCCCTCGGCACCGGGCTCCTTGCAACGGGCGGCGTCACCGTCGCCGGCGTGCTACTGCTGTCGCTCCTGGCAGGTTTGTTCATGGGGCTCTCCGTCCCGATCCGGCAATCGGCCATCCCCGACGTCGCCGAGCCCGGCACCGAGACGAACGCGCTCGTCCTCTACAGCACCATCTTCAGCCTCATGATGATCGGCGCGCCGTCGGTTGGCGGTGTGCTGATCGACATTGCAGGGCGGGAGGCGCCGTTCTTCTCGGCGGGCGGCCTGTCGGTGCTCTCGATGGTCTTCCTCTTCCGCATGCCGGGGGTCCCACCGAAGCCGCGCGGGGAGAAAGCGCCGCTGGCGCAGGAACTGACCGAGGGCGTACGGGCGGTGCGCGCGTCGGGGCCGCTGATGATGGCGATGATCTCGGGAGTCATCGGCACCTTCTTCATCGTGCCCCACGCGGCGCTCTTCCCCATCTACCAGCGGGACATCCTGGACGTCGGCGCATCGGGTCTCGGCCTCATGTTCGCCGCGAGCGGCATCGGGGCGTTGATCGTGGCCTTCGTGCTGGCCCTCACGAGCTCCGAGCGCCCCTCACTGCGCCTCAGCCTGCTCATGGGCGCGTTGTCGGGCCTGTTCATCGCCGTCTTCGCGCAGTCCGACTCGTTCGCGGTGTCGCTGGGCGTGCTGGTGGCGGTAGGCGCGTTCTCCCAGGGCTTCTTCACCCTGAACATGGCCCTAGCGCAGTGGCTCGCCCCGCCGGCCGTGATGGGGCGCGTCATCGCGCTCAGGATCATGATCTTCGGCATGACCCCGGCGGCGCAGATTATGCTCGGCGCCGCAGCCGACCTCACCACACCGCAGGCCGCCCTCGGGGTAATGGGGCTGCTCGCCGTCATCCCGCAGATCGCCCTCATGATCCGTCCGCGCGTTTCCATGCCGGCCTAACGAGAAGGCCCCCTTCACGTGAAGGGGGCCTTCGGGATTGCGTAGGGGACGGACGGGCTAGTCGCCGCGGGGGACGAGCGGGCCGCCGGCGGCCTCGCGGTAGCGGACCGTGCTGTGCACGGGGTCCTTGTCGAACTCGGGGATGACGTACTTGCCGAAGAGCTCGACGGTCTCCGCCACCGCCTCGGGTGGCTGGTTACCGCAGACGCTGAAGACGAGCTGGTCGCAGCCGATGTCCTGGTAGGGCTGGAGCTGCTGGATGATCTCGTCGGGGTCGCCGACGAGCGCGTAGCCACCCTGGATCATGCCGTCGATGTGTTCGAGCGGGGGCTCCGGGATCAGCTCGGGCCAGCGGGGGAGCCCCTCCGGCCTGGGGAAGGTGTCGTGATAGCGGTAGACCAGCGAGGGGAGATAGGTGGAGCCGGGCGAGGCCGTGAGCTCGCGGGCGCGCTGCCTGTCGCTCTGGCACGTCAAGCCGACGGTGACCATGACGTTGTCGTTCACATACTCCCCGATGGGGTTGGCGTCGCCGATGTGGCTCTTGTAGTTCTGGATGTGCTCCTTCATGTCCCAGACGGAGCCGATGTTGAAGCCGAGCAGGCCCAGGCCGTTCTTGGCGGCGCGCTCGTAGGTGCCGGGATTACCGGCGGCGACCCACAGCGCGGGATGGGTGTGGGCGTAGGGCTTGGGCAGGACGTTGAAGGCGCCCTCACGGCCGGGCATCATCTGCGTCCCCTCGGAGGGAGTGACGAAGGCCGTGCCGTCGGGGTGGGAGTAGCCCTTCTGCCGCCACATCTTGGGTAGCTCGCGGATGGTCTCATCCCAGTTGGCTCGCGTCTCATCGTTGGTCAGGCCGAAGCCGCCGATCTCGTGGCTTCCCGCGCCGCGCCCGGTGCCGAACTCGAACCGCCCTTGGCTCAGTTGGTCGAGCATCGCGACGCGCTCGGCGAGGCGGATGGGATGGTTCACTATGGGATTCATGTTGAAGATGCCCGAGCCGAGGTGAATCCGCTCGGTGACCGCCAGCGCGTAGGCGCAGAAGGTGGCGGAGTCGGAGAGGTGGGAGTACTCCTCGAGGAAGTGGTGCTCGCTCACCCAGACGTACTTGAAGTTGTGCTTGTCGGCGAGCTTGATCATGTCCAGCTCGCGGCGCACCCAGTCCTGTTCGTAGACCGGGCTGTGCGCGTTCGCCTGACCCGGAGCATGCCCCTGCACGAAGATGCCGAACTCCATCGTTCCTCCTAACGGCGCCGGCCCCGGCGGGCCGGTCCTGTGCCGATTGCGCGCCGGGCGCGCAACGTCAGATTGTAGCAGCCGAGCGGCGGAAATGGTGGCCTTTACCGCAGCGGCGAGAAGGGCGACACTTGGGGCGCAAAGGCGAGGAGGCCTTGGTGGACGATCCGCGCTTTTCGATCTGCTCCATCACGACGCCGAAGTGGGACCTGGGCCAGTGCGTCGATGGGTGGGCGCGCCACGGCGTCCCCGCCATCGGCGTGACTCGCGTGGGGCTCAACGAGTACGGGAGGCAAGAGGGCATTCGCCGGCTGAAGGACTCCGGCCTGCGGGTGACCGACTATCAGGGGATCGGTAGGTACGGGCACGACCACCCGCGCATCGGCGAGGTGATCGACTCCTTCATGGGCGACCTTGACGCCGCCGCCGAGCTCGGCGTGGACTGCGTGTTCGTGATGAGCGGGCCGCGGGACGATGCGCCGTGGGAAGAGGCAGCGAAGCGCTTCACCGAGGAGCTTCGGATGCTGCTCCCCCACGCCAAGGATCGGGGGCTGCGGTTGGCCATCGAGCCGATCCACCCGATGCGGCAGGACCTGACATTCGTCAACACGGCGAAGGACGCCTTCGACATCATCACCGAAATCGGCGACCCGGACCTGGGCTACGTCTTCGACTTCTGGCACCTGTGGTTCGCGCCGGACATCGAGGACCAGATCCGGCAGACGGCGGCGTCGATCTTCAACGTCCAAGTCAGCGACCACAAGGCGATGACGCTGCGCACGCTCGACCGCACCGCGCCGGGCGAGGGGATCGCGCCGTGCACGGTCATGCTCCGCGCCCTGGAGGAGTCGGGCTATGCCGGCTACTACGAGATGGAGATCGTGAGCCCCGACACGAGGAGATGGGCTACGACGCGGCCATCAAACGCTCGATAGAGAGCTACCGGCGATTGCGCGAAGCAGCGGCGCAACCGGAATGAGCCAGGAGGGAATATGAACGCAGCCACCGACGGCATGGAGAAGGCCAAAGCGCGCTATTTCGCGGCGACGCCGAAGTCGCGGGCGCTGGCGGAGCGGGCGCGGGGGCACCTCCCCGACGGGGTAAGCCGGACCGGCCTGGTCTACTCCCACTACCCACCGTTCATCGAACGCGCTGAGGGGCAGTTCCTCTATGACGTGGACGGCAACGCCATCCTGGACATGGCGAACGGCTTCAGCTCGCTGCCGCTGGGGCATGCGCACCCGGCCGTGATTGAAGGCATCCAAGGGCAGCTTGCCAAGGGCATGGGGCACGGGCTGATGTCCCCGGCCGAGGTGGAGTTGGCGTCGATGCTGTCGGAGCGGTTCGCCTCCATGGAACGGGTGCGGTTCACGGCGTCGGGGACGGAGGCCACGATGTTCGCCGTGCGCCTCGCCCGCGCCTTCACCGGCAAGACCACTTTCGCCCGTATGGAGGGGAGTTACCACGGTCTGCACGACATGATGTCGTCGGGGATGGGGGCCAACATCGGCCAGCCCTGGCCGGGCATGGAGGACGACCCCGTCGGCTACGGCGTGCCCCCGCGCGTCCGCGACGAGGTCGCCTTCCTGCCGTTCAACGACCTGGAAGGCTGCGCCGACGTCATGGCGGAGCATGCCGACGACCTGGCCGCGGTCATCGTCGAGCCGTTCATGGGGGCGGGCGGCGGCATACCGTCGGAGCCCGGCTTCCTCGCCGGCCTGCGCGATCTGTGCGACCGGTACGGCGCCCTGCTCATCTTCGACGAGATGATCTCGATCGGCATGTCGGCGGGCGGCGCGCAGGGGTACTACGGCGTCACTCCCGACCTCACCGCCTGCGGGAAGCTCGTGGGCGGCGGGATGCCGATGGGCGTGTTCGGCGGGCGGGCCGACGTCATGGCCCTCTGCGCGGGCGAGGGCGGCGCGCCACAGGTGCTCCACACCGGGACCTGGAACGCCCACCCCCTCGCCATGGCGGCGGGCGTCGCCCAACTGAAGCAGCTTACGCCCGAGGCCTACGCCCACCTCGGCGAAATCGGCGAGTACATGCGCGGCAGCGTCCGCGACCTGGCCGATGCCCGCGGCGTGGCGCTCCAGGTGAACGGCATCTGCCACTTCAGCGCCTTCCACTACACCGACGAGCCGGTGCGTAACCACCGCGACGCGCGCAAGGGGGATGCCGCCCTGGCGTGGCGCGTCGGCTTCTCGCTGCTCAGCCAGGGCTTTCACGTCCCCGGCGGCATACGCACCAACCTCTCGACGGCGATCCAGAAGGCCGACATCGACCGCTTCATCATGGCGCTGGAGAAGGCCTTCGACGAGGCCGGCGCGGCGTCCTAGCTGCCGGTCTCGAGCGGCAGCGCCGGGTCGGCGGCCCACTCGAACATCGACCCGTCGTAGACGGCGACGTTCTCAAGGCCGAGCAGGGTGAGGGCGAGCGCCGCCGAACTGGCGGCGATGCCGCCGCCTCAGTAGGTGATGACGCCCTTTCCGTCGAGCGCACCGACCGCCCCGAACCGCTCCTCGATACCCTGCGGCGTGAGCAGGACGCCGGTCTGGTCGTCGAACAGCGTGGTGACGGGGACGCTGACGCTTGACGGTATCCTGCCGCTCCGCCCGTAGCGCGGAGGAGCCGTTCCCTCGAAGTCCTCGCGGCTCAGCGTATTCACCAGGCAGGTCTCCGCCCCGCCGAGCGCGGCCTGCACCTCGTCCCGTGTGGCGGTGAGCTCGGGCCGGAGCTTTGCCGTGAAGCTCGTGGACGGATACCGGGACTCGCCGGTCGAGACCGCCCGTCCTTCCGCCTTCCACTTGGCCCAGCCGCCGTCGAGCACCGCTGCGTCGTCGAAGCCGTGGGCGCGGAGGAGCCACCAGACGCGCGCCGGCCAACTCTGGCCGGTGCCGTCATAAAGGACGACACGCACGCCTTCGCCGATGCCGTAGCCGGCCACGATCTCGGCGAAGCGCTCCGGCGGTGGGACGGGGAACATGAAGCGGGTCTCGCCCTTCACCGTCAGCTCTTCGACAAGGTCGATGAACCCAGCGCTAGGAATATGCCCCCGCCGCCAGGCGTCCTTGCCGCTGAGGAAGCGCATGGGGTGCTCGTCGGGGTCCTGGGCGGGATCCCGGAAGACGGTGCAGTCGAAGACGCGCAGGTCGGGATCGGCAAGGTGGGCCTCGAGCCAATCGGTCTGGACAAGGGGTCCGGGAAGCGTCGGCATGGCCCGATGGTAGGGGATGCGGGCGGCCGCGGCAATGCGGGGCGTGCGTCGCCGTTGACCGCAGCCCTACACTGACGCTGAATCCCCGTCTTCCGCGCAACCATGCAGAAGCACCGCATCGTCACCATCCCCGGCGACGGCATCGGCCCTGAGGTCGTGGAGGCCGCGTTGCGCGTGCTGCGCCGCGCCCAGGAAATCGACGGCGGCTTCGCTCTCGACGTCGAGGAGCACGCGGGCGGGGCGGGCTGCTACACGCGCACCGGCGCGGCGTTGAGCGCCGGCTCGATTCAGGCCTGCCGCGACACGGACGCGGTCTTGAAGGGGCCCGTGGGGGATCCCGCCGTGCGCCAGGCCGACGGGACCGAGGCGGGGCTACTCGGCGGGGTGCTGCGCATCGGGCTCGACCTCTACGCCAACGTCCGCCCCATCATGCTGTGGCGCGGCGTCCGTTCTCCCATCGCCGACCCCGGCGAAATCGACTACGTCATCGTTCGCGAGAACACCGAGGGCCTCTACCTCTCGCGGGGGCGCGGCGTGGGCAATGCTGACGTGATGACCGATACCCTGATGGTGACCCGCCGGGGCGTCGAACGAATCGCCCGCTTCGCTTTCGAGACCGCCGTCAAGCGCCACGGGGCTCCGTCCGATGGGCGCAGCCGGGTCACCTGTGTGGACAAGAGCAACGTCCTGCGCAGCTTCGGGCTCTTCCGCCGCGTCTTCCAAGAGGTCGGCGAGTCGTATCCCCAAGTCGAGAAGGACTTCCTCTACGCCGACGCCGCGGCTCAGGCACTGGTGCAAACACCGCAGCGCTTCGATGTGCTGGTGATGGAGAACTTCCTGGGTGACATCCTGAGCGACCTCGGGGGCGCTACCGTCGGCGGCATTGGGATGTGCCCATCGGGGAATATCGGCGCCGATGCGGCCTACTTCGAGCCCATCCACGGCTCGGCGCCGGACATTGCGGGCCGGGACCTCGCCAATCCGTGCGCGCAAATTCTCTCCGCAGCCATGCTGCTCGACCACATCGGCGAACCCGGAGCGGCCAGCCTGGTCCGCCGTGCTGTGGGGGCGGCGCTCGGCGACGGGGCGCTGGTCATCGACGATGCCGGCCGGCCGGCCGGCGGCGGGCGGGCGGCGGCCGATGCGGTGCTGGAGCGCTTGGGGCCATGAAGCCGCGCTTGGACTGGCCGCGCCCCACGCGGCGGCGAATTCTCCTCGCGGCCTTGGCCGCCGTGGGCACGCTCGTCATGCTCTTCACGCTGACCCACGATGGGCGCACCGCGGCGAAGACCGGCCTGTTCATGGCGAACCTGATTCCCGGCTCGCCGGTACGTCCACTGAGCATCGTGACGCCGGAGCCCGAACGCCTGCACGTGCGCTTCGGCCCATCAGAGGAAGGCTGGGAGGCCGACCTGTACCTGCCGGAGGGAGCGGGGCCGCATCCGGCCATCATCGTGGCGCTGGGGGCGGCCCCCGCGCCGCTCGACGACTTCCGCGTCCGCCGCTTCGGCGACGGCCTCGCCCGCATGGGCACCGCGACGCTCATCCCGGTGAGCCCTACGCTCGTCGACCGGCGAGTCACGCCGCGGGAGATCGACTTCCTGGTCGAAGCCTTCGAGACGCTCGCGGCGCGGCCGGAGGTCGACGGCGCGCGCATCGGCTACGTGGGTGTGTGCGTGGGCTCGTCGCTTTCGTTCCTCGCCGCCGCCGACGAGCGGATCGCCGACGAAGTCGCGCTGGTGAGCTGGTTCGGCGGCTACTACCGGACGGACACGCTTATCGCCGCCACCCTCGGCGAGTCGATCACGGAGGACGGCGTCGCCGAGCCCTGGTCGCCGAACTCGCTGACCCGAGACGTGGTGCGCCGGCAGCTCCTTGGCCTCATCGGTGACGACGCCGAGCGGCTGGCGGCGGACTCGGCGGCCGCCACAGCGGAAGCGCCTGACGAGAGCGCCTTCAGCGGCGAGGCGCTTACCGTCGTCCGGCTGCTGCGCAGCGGCAGCGTCGCGGAGGCGGAGCGCCTTCTCCGCGAGCTGCCCGAGGCGGCGCAAGACGAGCTGCGGCGGCTGTCGCCGGCGTACGCCACGGACGGCTTCAAGGCACGGCTCTACCTGATGTCCGATCGGGGCGACACGCTCGTCCCTCACATCGAGACGCAGGCGCTGGCCGCCGTGATGGAGGGGCGGTTCGAGCGCTACCCCCAGTTCGACATCTTCAGCCACGTCAACCTCGACCGGCTCGCCAACCCCGCGGTGGCCGTCCCGAACATGGCCCGGCTCTACGCCCACGTCCACGCGATCTTCCAGGAGTTACTGTCGCCGCCCGCGTAGTCGCGGGAGAGCGGCTAGAATGTCGCCATCCCTGGACGGAGGCGGCTATGCCATTCGACACACTGCAGACTGAGACCCGGGACGGGGTGCGCTACATCACGCTGAACCGTCCGGAGAAGCTGAACGCGCTGACCAAGCACCTGATGGACGAGCTGTTGGAGGCCGCAGGGGAGGCGCAGCGCGACGACGGCGTCGGCTGTCTGGTGATCCAGGGGTCGGGGCGGGCCTTCTGCGCAGGCTGGGACCTGACGCCGCGCACCGGGGAACAGCAGGGCGAAGGGCAAACGCCCCAAGAGGTGAGCATTCGCGCCGACATCGACACGCTGACGGCCCGGTCGGGGCGGTGGTCGGTGCTCTGGAACCTGACCAAGCCGATCATCGTTAAGGTCCACGGCTATTGCCTGGCGGGCGGGACCGACCTGGCGCTGAACTGCGACATGATCGTGGCCGCGGATGACGCGCAGATCGGCTTCCCGCCGGTGCGTTCGATGGGGTCGCCCGCCACACACATGTGGACGTACATGGTGGGGCCGCAGTGGGCCAAGCGGATGCTGCTCACGGGCGAGATGATCGACGGGCGCACCGCGGAGCGGATTGGCCTCGTGATGCAGGCCGTGCCCGCCGGCAAGCTCGACGAGGAGACGCACCGGCTGGCGTCGAACATCGCGCTCGTCCCCTACGACCTGTCGGCGCAGAACAAGTCCATCTGCAACAAGGCAATCGAGCTGATGGGGCGGACCGTGCTACAGGAGATGGCGCGGGAGTCGGATGCGATCGGTCACAAGTCGCCGGCGGCCAAGGAGTTCGCCCGCATCGCGAAGGAGCAGGGGCTCAAGGCCGCCCTCGCCTGGCAGAACGAGAAGTTCACGAGCTAGCATGCGGCGCACCCGCGCCCCCTGCCGCGGCGAGCGCTATCCATGAGCGCCGTCACCGGCGCGCCCCCGCGGCGGGGCATCTTCTACGGCTGGGTAATCGTCGGGGCGGGGACAGCGTGCACCGCGCTCACGTCGGGCTTTTACCTCATCGGCATGGGGGCCTACTTCCTGCCCCTTGCTGAGACGTTCTCCGCTTCGAAGACCGCGATCTCCGGGGTCTTTTCCTTCGCGCGGTTGGAACACGGTCTCGTCGGCCCCGTCCAAGGGTTCCTCATCGACCGCTTCGGCGCGCGCCCCATCATGTTGTTCGGCGTGACCATGATGGGCGCGGGCTTCATCCTGCTCAGCCAGGTCTCGTCGCTTCTGTGGTTCTACGTCGTCTTCATCCTCTTCATCGCGGCGGGGCAGAGCTTCGGGCTGGGACCGCCGGTCTTCGCCACCGTGGTCAACTGGTTCGTCCGGCAGCGGACGCGGGCGTTGGGGCTGGTGTTGTCGGGGTCGGCGGCCGGCGGGCTGATCGTGCTGGGGATTGCGTGGTCGATCGAGCAGAACGGCTGGCGGGACACGGCGTTCTACTCAGGTTTCGTGATTTGGGGCGTGGGGCTGCCCCTCGCCCTGCTGATGCGCTACCGCCCCGAGCCCTACGGCTACGAACCGGACGGGGGGCCGGCCCCGGCGGCGGAAGGCGCGGCCGCGCGGCAGGTTACAGACGAGGTCGACTTCACCCCCGGCGAGGCGCTCCGCACCCGTCAGTTCTGGGTGATGAACGTCGGCTTCCTGCTCCGGCTGATGGGCACGGCCGCGGTTCCGGTGCACCTCATCGCCTTTCTCGTCGAAGACGCCGGCTTCTCGACGGCGCGGGCCGCGCTACTGCTCGGCCTCATCGGCCCGGTGGGAGCGGCCGGGCGGCTGGGGTTCGGAGTGCTCGGCGACGCCTTCACCAAGCGCTACGTGCTCGGGGCCTCGGTGCTGATCCAAGCGGCAGGCCTGGTAGTCCTCGCCTTCACCGAGCATTTCTGGCACGGCCTCGTCTTCCTCGTCCTCTTCGCCGTCGGGCACGGGGGCGGCGCGCCCGTCTGGATCGCTACGCGGGCCGAGTACTTCGGCGTGAAGCACTATGCCACGATCTCCGGCTATGGGGCCGTTCTGATGCTCATCGGCAGCGTCGTGGGGCCGATCTTCGCCGGTCTGCTGAGCGACCACGTGGAGAACGGCTACGCTCTCTCCTTCCTGATCATGGCCGCCTTGGGAGGCCTGGGCTCGGTCATGGTCTTCCTCTCACCGCCGCCCAAGCGCAAGCGCGCCGCGCCTCCAAGGTTGGGCGCTGCCTGACGCCGCTGTATAGTTGGCGCGATGCGCTTCGAGTTCACCAAGGAGCAGGCGGCCTTCCGCGCGGAGGTCCGCGACTGGCTGGCGGGCGTGCTGCCCCGGTTCCAGGTGGGCCGCGACTTCGCCGGCAAGAGCGAGGTCGAGGCCGAGGACACCCGGTACTCGCCCGCCTTCTCCCGCGAGCTTGGGAAGAAGGGTTGGATTGGGCGCGCCTGGCCCGTCGAGTACGGCGGCCAGGGGCTCGGCTACATCGAGCAGATGATCTTCAACGAGGAGATGGCCCGGAACCGGGCGCCCTGCGGCTACCACATCCCGGCGGAGCGCCAGATGGGGCCGAGCATCCTGCAGTTCGGCACCGAAGAGCAGAAGTCCCACTTCGTGCGGGGCATCATCGCCGGCGAGATCGGGTTCGCCATCGGCTACACCGAGCCGAACACCGGCTCCGACCTTGCCGGCCTGCAGACGACGGCGGTGAAGGACGGCGACGACTACGTGATCAACGGCCAGAAGATGTGGGCCGGCGGCGCCCACTTCGTCGATTATCTGTGGACGGCGGTGCGGACCGACCCCGACGCTCCCAAGCACCGCGGGGTGAGCGTCTTCATCGTGCCGCTGAAGGACCTGCCGGGGCTCTCCATGCGGCCCTTCTACACCATGGCGGGGTCGCGGATGAACGAGGTGTTCTTCGACAACGTGCGCGTGCCGGCCTCGGCCATGGTGGGGGAGAAGGACCGCGGCTGGTACACCGTGGCGCACAACCTCGACTTCGAGCGCTCCGGCATCGAGCGCATCGTGCAGGCGGAGATGCTGCAAGAGGAAGTGCTGGCGGTGCTGCGGGAGGCGCTGCCCGGGGCGCTCGACGACCCGCTGGTCCGTCACCGGCTCGCCGAGACGGCCATCGAGATCAGGATGGAGCGGAACCTCGCCTACCGGGTGGCGTCGATGCAGTCGCAGGGGCTCGTCCCCAACCGCGAGGCGTCGATCTCGAAATTGGTGGGGTCGGAGGTAGGACAGCGCCAATGCCGGATGCTGGTGGACACGATGGGGCATTACGGCGTGCTGGCGCGGGGCTCAAAGCACGCGTCGCTGCGGGGCAAGCCGCTGCGGAAGTACCTCGACTCGGTGGCGAACACGATCCGGGCGGGCACGTCCGAGATCCAGCGCAACATCATCGCCACGCGCGGCCTCGGCCTGCCCCGCTAGCGCTGCCGTATACTGGTTGCCGAACCTCTTTCCGACGGAATACTCATGCGCCTCTCCCAACTGTTCGGCAAGACGCACCGCGAAGACCCCGCCGACGCCGAGTCCGAAAGTCACCGCCTGTTGCTGAAGGCGGGGATGATCGCGCCGCTGACGTCGGGGGTCTACTCGGTGATGCCGCTGGGGTGGCGGGCGATCCGCAAGATCGAGCAGATCATCCGGGAGGAGATGGACGCCGCCGGAGGGCAGGAGCTGCATATGCCGGTGCTGCAGCCCGCCGAGATGTGGGAGGCGAGCGGGCGGCGCGCCGGGTTCGGCGAGACGCTTTTCCAGACACAAGACCGACGCGGGCGTGAGCTGGTGCTCGCCCCGACGCACGAGGAGGTCATCACCACCCTCGCGCGGCACAACATGAACTCGTACCGCGACCTGCCGTTGCGGCTGTACCAGATCCAGACGAAGTTCCGCGACGAGCCCCGGCCGCGCGGGGGGCTGCTCCGGGTCCGCGAGTTCGACATGAAGGACATGTACAGCTTCGACGCCGGCGAGGAGGAGCTGGACGTGACCTACCGGCGGCTCGTCGAGGCCTACCGGAACATCTTCACGCGCTGCGGGCTTCCGTCGATGGCGGTCGAGGCGGACAGCGGGGCGATCGGCGGCAAGCACTCGCACGAGTTCATCCTGCTCGCCGAGCACGGCGAAGACACCATCCTGCATTGCGCGGGCTGCGACTACGCGGCGAACCAGGAGCGCGCAACCGGCAGACGCGTGCCGGGCGACGCCGAGGAGCCGCTGCCTCTGGAACCGATCGACACACCGGGGATGAAGACCATCGAGGAGATCGCGGTCTTCCTGGACATCCCCGCGCAGAAGACGCTGAAGGCCGTCTTCTACACCGTCGACGGGGCGGTGACGTTCGTCTGCATCCGCGGCGACCTCGACGTGAACGAGGTGAAGCTCAAGAACCTGCTGAAGGCGACGGACGTGCGCCTCGCAACGGACGAAGAGGTCGCGGAGGCGGGTCTGGTGGCCGGCTCGGCGTCGCCCATCGGCCTTGAGGGGCTCCCGATCGTGGCCGATGAGTCGATCACCGACGGGGCGAACTTTGTCACCGGGGCCAACGCGCCCGACCTCCACTACCGCAACGCGAACTACCCCCGCGACTTCAAGGCCGACGTGGTGGCCGACGTCGCGCTCGCGGCGTCGGGGCAGGGTTGTCCTTCGTGCGACGTGTCGCTCCAGGCGTCGCGGGGCATCGAGGTGGGGCACGTCTTCAAGCTGGGGACGGTGTTCAGCGAGTCGATCGGGGCGGAGTTCCTCGACGCAGCGGGCGAGCGCAAGCCAGCCTTCATGGGCTGCTACGGCATCGGCGTGGGCCGCCTCATGGCCGCGGCGGTCGAGCAGAACCACGACGAGCTGGGAATCGTCTGGCCGACGCCTATCGCTCCCTACCACGCGTCGCTGGTCGTGCTCGGCGCCGACCGGTCGCCGGAGGTGACCGAAGAGGCCGAGCGGCTCTACGACGAGCTGGTCGCCGCTGGCATCGAAACGCTGTACGACGACCGGGACGAGAGCCCCGGCGTGAAGTTCAACGACGCCGACCTCCTTGGGATGCCGGTGCGGCTGACGGTGAGCCCGCGCAACCTAAAGCAAGACGCCGTCGAGCTGAAGTGGCGCAGCGGCGGGGAGCCGGAGCTGGCGCCGCGCGGCGAGGTTATCGCGCGCGTCAAGGCGGCGCTGCTCTAGGGGCGTTGCGCGGACAGGCCGCGCCGGGCGTCTACTCGACCGAGAGGGCGGCGAACATGCCGGCGTGGTAGTCGCCGGGCTCGTTGCTCAGCAGGACGTACTCGCCGGGCTTGAGTTTGAACGTGTGGGTGTTCGAGGCGCCGGGGAGCAGGTAGCGGGGCTGGATCCGCCCGCGCTCCGTCCCTGAGGCCCCCAAGTCGACCCGGTCGCCCGCGACGATCAGGTTGTCGGGTGCGAGGTCGGTCTCAAGCACGACGAAGTCGTGCTTGAAGGTACCCTCGTTCTTCACCGCGAAGACGACTTCGCCCTCGGGGACGGAGATGTAGTTGGTGTAGAGGAAACCCTCGACTTCACCGTCGGTCCATTCCTTGCCGAGCTCGACGTCGACCTCGGTGAACTCGGTGTAGATACAGGCGGTGAACAGGAAAGCGCCGGCGAGGACCACCGACGCAAGGAGGAGAATCGTCTTCAGCCGCGGCAAGGCTTCCCCCATCCGAGAAGGTCGCCAAGAGTTTACACGTTCTTGGGGTTGTGTGCATCTTTTCACGAACGCCTCTTCGCAAGGGGCTCGGGCCCTGCCCGGTGCTATACTCGGCGGGCTTTCGCACGCCACGCGGCGCGCGCTTCATCTTCGGAGGACCACTCGAATGCCAGAGACGGTACGTGTTCAAAGGGCCGTGGACGGCGGCACCATGCTGTGCGATCCGGGCGGCGAAGTCACCCTCGCCGACGTCTGCGCGCCCGCCGGCGGCGAGCCCGGCTTCCAGCTTGGCGTGCGGCGGCTCGCGCGGCTCGTCCGGGGCAAAGAGGTGCAGATCGAGAAGCGCGGCGAGGTCGACGGCAAACCATCGGCCGACGTCTACGTCGGCGACGTGCACGTCAACGAGCAGATGCGGAAGTGGGGCTACGCCTGCAAGTAGCCCCACAGCGCTGACTTCGCTTGCTCGACGCGCCTAGGCGGCGCTCTCCAAGAGAATGCGCGTCTCTGGGCGCGCCCACGGGCTGCCCTCTTCGGCGAGCAACTCACGCATCCGCGCCTCGTAGAAGAATTCGCCGCCGTCGATGGGCTCGAGCTCGTCGAGCCACGACGCCTTGTCGTCGTACTTGGCGAAGAAGGGACGCCCCACCCAGTCGGGGTCGCGGCCCTGGAGGAAGTTCAGCGCGATCATGCGCTCGCCGGCGTGCTCGACGACGCCGAGCACCTGCACCTTGCCCGGGGTGGCCGACATGCTCGGGCCACGGACGGTGCGGGCGAGGCCGCTGACGTGCTTGTAGGCCTGCCGGAAGGTCTCCCAACAGTCCACCAAGGGGATCTCGAAGTAGCGCTTCGCTCCCGTGTCGCGGGCGACGAAGAGGTAGTAGGGGACGCAGCCGACCTGCGTCTGCTCGACCCACATATCGGTGAGCGTCTTGGGGTCGGCGTTGATGTGCTTGAGGAGCGGCGTCTGGGTGCGGATCTGCGCACCGGTGTCGCGAATCCGCCGCACCGCTTCTAGCGCCGCGTCCGTGCGCAGCTCGGCGGGATGGTTGAAGTGGGCCATCAGGGCGAGCTGCAGGCCCGCGCCGGTGACCTCCTCGAAGAGGCGCAGCAGGTCGTCGGCGTCGTTGTCGTAGAGGAAGCGGTGGGGCCAGTAGGCAATCGCCTTCGAGCCGATGCGGATGGTGCGGAGATTGTGCCCCACGCCCGGCTCCAGCAGCGGCTCAACATACTGCCGCAAGTTCTTGGTCTTCATGATCAGCGGGTCGCCGCCGGTGAAGAGGACATCGCTGATCTCGGGGTGAGCGGCGGTGTAGGCGGCCAAGCGGTCGGCCTCGCGCATGGCGAACTTTTCGCCCTTCATACCCACGAACTGGGGCCAGCGGAAGCAGAAGGTGCAGTAGGCGTGGCAGGTCTGCCCTTGGCTGGGGAAGAAGAGCACGGTCTCGCGGTACTTGTGCTGCATCCCTTCCAGCGTCATGCCCTCAAGCGCGGGCATGTTGTGTTCCTTCTGGCCGGCCGGGTGTGGGTTCAACGTCATGCGGATCTCGTCGGCCACCGCCCGGATCTTGTCCGGCGGCAGCCCCTGGTCGAGCGCGTCGGCCATGCGGTCATAGTGCTCGGGGCTGAGCATGTCCCGCTGGGGGAAGGTGAGCCGGAACATGCCGTCGTCGGGGGCGGCGTTCCAATCGATGAGATGGTCGACGACATACTGGTTCGATTTGAACGGCAGCACGTGGCCGACGACGGTTGCGGCGCGCCGGACCTCCTCCGGCATCGCCTGAATCTGGGGCAACTGCTCGAAGTTGTGGATGTTGATCGCCCGATACTTCTCGGAGGCGTAGTCGTCCAGCTTCCAGTCGTGCGGCGCGTAGGTCTGGGGTTCGTTTTGCGGGGATGCGGCGGCTTGGGTCATACGTCTCCTCCACCATCAATTATCAACACCGCAGGGGCGCTGAGCGGCCTGTCCTCTAGCAAAGGGGCGCGCGCCCTAGTCTTGCGGCGGGGGTCCGGCGTCCTCACCAGCAATGTGGCGTGAACCCACCTTACGTCTAGTATAGCGATTCCCGTATTCAAAGGGCAAACGCTACTCCTGTTGAACGTAGCACGGCCCACCCACGCGGGACGTTTGACAGCCATTCGAGGGCATGCCTAGACTCCCCGCGCGCTCCGCGCCCCGGAGGTTTCCCCATGAAGAAGATCGGCGTCTCCTTTCCCCTCCCTCTGCCTCACGACCCCGACCGCATGCTCGATCCGGCGCCGATAGCCAAGGAGGCGGAGCGGCTTGGCTTCGACTCGATCTGGTTCGCCGAACACGTCGTGGCCCCGGCGACGGTGACCAAGAGCAAATCCGCGTTCTTCACCGACGGCCAAGTCCCCGGCTTCCAGGACCCGCTGATCATGATGTCGCGGGCCGGCGCGGTGACGAGCTCGATTCTGGTGGGTACCGGCGTCTTGCTCGTCCCCGAGCACCATCCGGTGCGCCTGGCGAAGATGCTGGCCACGATCGACCGGCACACCGAAGGGCGGCTCGTCCTCGGCGTCGGCGCGGGCTGGCTCGAAGAGGAAGCGGAGATCATGGGCGTCGACTTCAGCCGGCGTTGGGGGCGGACGCTGGAGGCGCTGCGGGTGATGAAGGCACTCTGGACCGGAGAAGCGGTGGCCCACGACGGGCGCTTCTGGCAGTTCCCCGAGGCGCGCTCAATACCGCGGCCGGCGCGGCGCCCGCACCCGACGATCTACCTCGGCGGCGTAGCGAAAAAGGTGCTCGAACGGGTCATCGCCTACGGCGACGGCTGGTCGCCGGAAAAGGTGACGCCCGAAGAGCTGCCGGAGCGGCGAGAGACGCTGCATGCGCTGGCGCGCGAAGCGGGGCGCGACCCGGCGGGGCTGCCGATCTCGATCTTCGGGAAGCCGCCGGAGCCCGACATCGTGACCGCTTACCTGGAAGCGGGGGCGGACCGTGTCGTCGCCGGCCCCGGCTTCGCCGAGAACGAGCAGGACTGCATCGATCAGCTGCGGGACGTGGCGGCGAAGCTCCTGCCCCTCGCCGCCAAGCTCTAGCGCCGAGGGCGCTAGCCCAAGGCCTTCCCGACGGCCCCGTTAAGGAAGTCGATGATGAGGTCGTTGACGGCCTTGGGGTTTTCCAGGGGGGCGAGGTGCCCCGCCTCGGGGATGACCTCGCTGCGGACGACGGGAAGGTTCGCCGCCAGGTACTTCGCGGCCTTCTGAAAGGCCCCGCCGTCGTGCTCGCCCACGGCGACGAGCGCGGGCACCTGAATCGCGCCGGACTCGATCTGCTCTTTCTGCGTGGGGCGGTCGTCCCGGGTCGAGCCGGTGAGGATGTGCCAGCTCTTGCCCGACCACGCGTCGACCATGGCGCGGACCTTGCCCTCCTTCACGGCGTAGTCCGGGGTTCCTTCCCACACCATGTTCCGCACCCGGCCCTCGACCCACTCGTCGGTCTTGCCGACCCTGCGGAAGCGTTCGGCCTGTTCGTCCATGTACTTCTGGAGGTTGGCCGAAATGGGGTCGCCGGAGACGCCGGCGGCCATGAAGACGACCGTCGTAGCGCGGCCGGGGTTGTTGAAGAGGTGCTCCATGACGACGGTCGTGCCGACGGAGTGCCCGACGAACGAGGGCTTGGCGAGGTCCATCACGTCCATAAAGGCGGTGAGGTCGCGGCCGAAGGCCTTCCACGAGTACTCGTCGTCGGGGGCCTCCGATCGCCCGTGCCCGCGCAGGTCGATCCGGAAGGCGCGGTAGTACTTCGCGACCTCGGGGAGAACGTCGTCGAAGATCCGTCCGTCGAGCGTGTGGCCGTGGACGAAGACGACGGGATGCCCCGAGCCGAGCGACTCGTAGTACAGCTTGAAGCCGTTGACTTCGACGTGCGGCATCGCGGCGGCTAGGAGATTCGGCGCTGCGACCTGCCGGGCATGGCGCCGTAGCTGACCTCGGGGTCGGTGACGACGTCGACGCAGGCGGGGAGGCCGGAGGCGAAGGCGCGTTCGAGGGCGGGACGGATGTCCTCGGGCCTTTCCACACGCTCGCCGTGTCCGCCCATCGCCTCGACGATCTGGTCATACCGGGTGTCCTGCGAGAGGTCGCAGCCAAGCGCCCGGCCGTAGGCGCGCTTCACGCCGTGGATCGTCTGCGCCCAGCCGCCGTTGTTGGCGACGACGGAGACGACGGGCAGCTTGAAGCGCACCATGGTCTCCATGTCCATGCCGTTGAGGCCGAAGCCGCCATCGCCGTTCAGGAGGAGGACCTGCTTGCCGGGACGGGCGAGCTGCGCCGCCATGGCGAAGCCGGTGCCCACCCCGAGGCAGCCGAACTGTCCAGGGTCGAGCCAGTGTCCGGGCTCATGGATGGGGATGGCACGGGCGCCGAAGGTGACGATATCGCCGCCGTCGCCGACGACGGTGGCGTCACGGTCGAGGAATTTGCGGATCTCTCCAACGAGCCGCATGGGGTGAATGGGGTTCTGGTCGGTCTCCATCAACTCGAGGTCGTGGGTGCGGAAGCCCATCTCTTCCTCGTGGACCTTGTCGACCCAGTCGCCCGTCGTCTCGAAGCCCACGCCGGGCAGGGCGTCGAGTATCTGCTCCATGATGAGCCGGGCGTTGCCGACGAGCCCGACGTCATTCCCGCGGTTGCGGCCGACCTCGCGGGGGTCGGACATGATGTGAATCAGCTTGGTCTCGTCGGGGATTAGGCTGTTGCGCCCGAAGCTCATGCGGAAGTCGATGGGCACGCCGATCAGGAGGATGACATCGGCCTGGGTGAGGGCGAAGCGGCGCGACTGCGCGCCGAAATGGGAATGGTCGGGTGAGATCGAGCCGCGCCCCATGCCGTTGAGGAAGACGGGCGCCTTGATCGTCTCGATGAACTCGCGGAGCGTGTCGGCGCCGTCGGTCCACCAGACATCGCTTCCCGCCATCACGACGGGGCGCTTGGCGTCCTTCAGGAGCCTGGCCGCCTCGTTGATCAACTCTGGGTCGCCCGGGGCACGGGCCCCGGTGCGGTAGTTGACGGGGAAGTGCACCTTGTCCTCGTCCACCCTGGCGTTGAGCACGTCATTGGGAAACTCGATGTAGCTCGGCCCCATGCGCCCCGTCGTCGCCCACCGAAACGCGGTGGCCACGTAGTCGGGGATCCGGTTGGTAAGGGCGCAGCGCTCGGAGAAGTTGGCTACCGATTGCATGAGCGTGACGCTGTCGAAGTCCTGCAGGCCGCCCATGAGCTGGTCTT
>DAOUKZ010000097.1:0-3601 GCA_034420775.1 Dehalococcoidia bacterium | reverse complement strand
GCCTGGCGCCTGGGAGAAGGGGAAGACGCCTCCCTAGACGCCGCCGCGGCCAAGGTCGGCGCGAGCGCCCTCTACCGACTAGCCGCCAACGAGGCCGTCCAGATGCACGGCGGCTACGGCGTCGCCAAGGAGACCGACATCCAACTCTACTGGCGACGCCACAAGGCGCTGGAGGTCTACCTCGGCGACAGCCAGTCGCTGAAAGACGAAATGTCCGAGGCGCTCGGCCTTTAGCGACGCTTCACTTACCGCCCCCACGCCTTCCGCAAGGCCGGAGGCCGAAGCCGCCCCCTGGTCACATATCCGCGAACTCGGGCATCACCTTGTTGGCGAAGAGGTCGAGGGTCTTCATGACCTTGTCGCGACCCAAGACTCCTTGGCCGAGCAAAAAGAAGCATTCATTGAAGGGCACCGCGTCGCGGGCCTCCTGAATGCGGCGCTTCACCGTCTCCGGTCCGCCGATGATCATCGCCGGGTAGGGCATGCCGAAGCCCCAGCCCCAGCTGTCCCACATCCAATAGGCGTCCTTGGCCCATTCCTGGGCCTCCTCGTCGGTGTCGGCGAGGATCAAATAGCCGCCCCAGGCCGCCTCCTCGCCGTAGGGAACTTCCCGGCCGTGCCGCTCCGCCTCCTCGCGGTACGCCCCCCAGAGCGTTTTGCAGAACTCCAGATTCTCCCCGAGGATGACGGGCTTGCCGCCTTCGCGCGCCCAGTAGAGCGCGGTGGTCATGCTCTGGGTGAAACCGCTGTAGAGCGGCGGGTGCGGCTGTTGGTAGGGCTTCGGCGCGATCCCGACCTCCCGGATCGTGTAGTCGTCGTCCACGCCCTGCCCGAACTTCAGGTAGGTCGGCTGCTCGTGCGGATTGACGAAGTCCTTCGGCGGGAAGGTCCAATACTTGCCCTCGTGGGAGAAGGTATCGTTGGCCCACGCCTTGCGGATCACCGCGATGCTCTCTTCGTAGAACTCGCGGTTCATGATGTCCGACAGCTGCTTCCGGTTCCACGGCCCCGCGCCGGTGAGTCCCGGCTTCACCGCCAGGCTCTGGAGCCAGCGCTCCTGATAGCCTCGGACGAAGGCTACGTTGAGCCGCCCCTTTAGCATGTGGTCGAGGGTTGCGACGTGCTCGGCGACCCGGAGCGGGTTGTGCGCCGGCAGCGCGTAGCCGAACAGATCGACGCGCAGCCGCTTGGTCTGCATGCCGATGAAGAGGCTGAGTAGGCCGGGCTCGTTTGAGACCTCGAGCCCTTCGATCTGGAGATGGTGCTCGGGGTGGCCGAAGCCCTCGAAGCCGATCTCGTCGCAGAACCGGACGTACTCGCCGACCTCGGCAAGCATGCTCTGGTAGAGCTCGGGGCGCTTGCCCGCCATGCCCTGCTCGATCTGGGCGCGGTCACCAACGGTGCAGTAGATGAAGCCGTGGAATTTCATGGCCCGGTCAGCACGCTCCGTCTTCAGTCTCGCCTTTGGCCGACGCTTCCGTCCCCGCGTTCACCTATGAAGCATCGGGAAACATAGGCGCTTTCGGTGTCGTGCAGCGGGCCCGTGTCCCGCCATTCGCGAAGCGGCGGCCTCCCACGACACCCCTCGAAAGGCCCGCGAAGTATAGCACTCTCTCCCTTGGGACGACGCTCGTGGCCTATGGGGTGGACCCACGCGAGAATCGGACTGTCCCGGGCTAAAACTCGAAGTCGTACTCGAAGGGGCGGACGGCTCGCACCGGGGCCGTCACGAGGGGAGTCCAGGCGTCGGCGGGTGGGTCGAGGGCTGCGTCGAGGGCCGCGTTCAGCGCGGCGTCGGCGGGATCGGTCTCGACGAGCAGCATATAGGCGAGCCGGCCTGCCTCTTCCGCCGCGTCCGCCTCGAACGCGATCGCGCCGTGGATGCCGTCGATAGCCAGCGCGGCGGGCAACCCCGTGCCTTCCCACCATGCTCGGGCCGCGCCGGCATCCTTCGCGTCGCCCATGATCACCACGATGCCGCGGTGGCCGAGGTGGGGAATGGCTTCGGGAACGACGGGGACGTCCTCGGCGGTGAAGGTCCCCGTTACGCGGTAGTAGCCGGCGTAGGGCACGAAGCCCTGCCGCCACATGCGTCCGGCCCTGTTGAGGCCGCGGTCGAGTTCTCGTCCCGACACGCGGTAGTCGTCGAAGGCGGTGGTGTTGGTCAGATAGGTGGTGAAGTAGGCGCCTTCGCCGTTCTGGAGGGCCTCCATGCCGATGTTGCGGCGGAGCGCCTTCAGCTTCTTGTCGGCGACGTAGCGACGGCCAGCAATCACTTCCGGTCGCGAAATGTGCGTCGGTAGGTGGTCGAGGTCGTACCAGCGGTTGTAGTCCCCGGTGAGCTCCGGAGCAACGTCGACGAATGCCAGCACCGCGCCTTTGATTTCCATGCCGCCCTCCTGTTCAGAGTCCGCGCGCTACCTTACATCCGGGCCGCCCGGCGGGCAAACCCCGCTAGGGGGCCTTCGTTAGAAGGTCGTGTCCAAGGCTGCCGAGGCGTCCACGAACTCTTGGAAGGACAGCGCCTGGCGGTGGAACTGGTCGACGCGGGTCTGGTCGGCGCCGTAGATGCGGAAGGGGTGCTGGAGCAGGCTCAGGCGGTTGAGGGTGTGGTCGCTGTCGGCGCGGCCGTTGGCTTTGATGTTCTCGATCATCTCGCGCCAGGTGTCAAGGTCGCCTTCGAGAATCCAGTCGGGGTCGTAGGCCTCGATCTCGTCCGCGGCCAGCTCACGCGCCTCGGCGCAGCTGTAGATCTCGAACACGAGGCCGTAGGCGCGGTCGCCTACCTTGAACACGGCCCGCGAGTCAGCGTAGCCCAGCGCCTTGTACTGCTCCTCGTTCTCGTTCATCAACGCCTGTAGCGCCTCGAACCACTGGAGGCTGGGGAAGGCAACCTTGGTCTGCGTGCTCATGCGGGGAAGTCGTCCTGCGGTGCGGGTCGTGTCGAAGCTATCGTTTCGGAAGAGTAGCGGGGCACGACGGCGTAGTCCGGCTTCTGGGCGGCGCGGACCTTGGGGCAGATGCCCTTGCCCTCGTCGCAGCGGAAGCAGAACCAGTCCCCGCCGCCGGGGCGGCGCCACAGCACGTTCCCGCACCCGGCGCAGCGCCGCTCGTCGAGCTCGGTGCACTCCCAATCGCGCAGGCTCGACTTCGCGTTCAGTGGGCAGCCGCGGCCATGGCAGATGATCGATGCCGGGTCCTGGTGGATGCAGTCGACGGGGCAGACGCTGGGGCACGCGTCGCAATCGAAGCACAGCATCGGGTCGATGATGAACGTGCCGTGGAAGTTGTCGGCGCGGCGCTCGATGGCGAGCGTGGGGCAGATGTACTCGCACGCCCCGCAGCTGATGCACACGTCGTCGACGATGTAGAAGCTCATGCCATCCCAGGGCGCCGGGTGCCCTCCGGCGGAAACGCGGCGCCCACTATACCCCACCGGGGCCGTCGGGCGGCTTCTCCGTTCCGCGCCGACGCCGGCCCAGCCAGAGCGCCGGGATTACCGCCGCCGCGGCCACCACCATCGCCACGAAGAAGACGTCTTGGAACCACTCCAGCGTGGCGGCGAGCACGGAGTCCTCGTACGCCGCGGCGCGGGCCTCGA
>DAOUKZ010000096.1:0-12536 GCA_034420775.1 Dehalococcoidia bacterium | reverse complement strand
GGCGACAACGTCGGCGACGTCGCCGGTATGGGCGCCGACCTGTTCGAGTCCTACGTCGGCTCGATCATCGCGGCCATCGCTTTGGCCGTGGCCGCGGGCGGGGCGATCCTCGTCACCGGCAACGGCAACCCTCTCAGCGGCACCGGCGGCGGCGACGAGTTCAACAGCAACATTGTGCTGCTTCCGATCCTCGTGGCCGCCATCGGCATCTTCGCCTCCATCATCGGCACGTTCCTCGTGCGTACCGGCGAGGACGCAAGCATGGGCAAGCTGCTGCAGGCCCTACGCACCGGGATCTTCGGCGCCGGGGCCCTTGTGCTGATTGGGACCGGCCTCGCCATCGCCTTCCTCGACCTCGACTTCAACCTGTTCTGGGTGGTCGTGGTCGGCCTCGTCGTTGGGCAGGTCATCGGCACCGCGACGGAGTGGTTCACCTCGTACGAGTACAAGTGGACCAAAGACCTCTCAGACCAAGCCAACACCGGACCGGCGACGGTCATCATCAATGGCTTCAGCCTGGGGATGCTCAGCACGCTCATCCCGCTGGTCGCCATCGTCGTCGGCATCTGGTTCGCCTATTGGCTCGCCGACCTCTACGGCGTGGCGTTGGCCGCGGTGGGGATGCTCTCGACGCTGGGCATCACCCTGGCAACGGACGCATACGGCCCCGTCGCCGACAACGCCGGCGCCATCGCCGAGCAGTCCGGGCTTCCCGAGGAAGTGCGCAACCGCACCGACGCCCTGGACTCGCTGGGCAACACCACCGCCGCGACCGGCAAAGGCTTCGCCATCGGCTCGGCCGTGCTCACCGCGCTGGCCCTGCTCGCGGCCTATGCGGCAGTCGTCGACCAGGCCAGAGGCGGCGGCATCATCACCGTCTTCGACCTTCGGGACCCCAACGTCCTGATGGGTGCGCTGATCGGCGCGTTGCTGCCATCGCTCTTCGCCGCCCTGACCATGGGAGCGGTGGGACGAGCCGCCAGCTCGCTGGTCAACGAGGTCCGCCGCCAGTTCCGTGAAATTCCCGGAATCATGGAGGGGACCGGCACGCCCGACCACCAGCGGGTGGTCGACATCAGCACACGGGGGGCCCTCCGCGAGATGATCCTGCCCGGCCTTATTGCCATCATCGCACCGATCGTGATCGGCGCGATTCTCGGCCCCGAGGCGCTCGGCGGGCTGCTGGTCGGTGCCATCGCCGCCGGCTCGCTGCTGGCCATCACGATGGCGAACTCCGGCGGCGCGTGGGACAACGCCAAGAAGTTCATCGAGGCGGGCGCGCACGGGGGCAAGGGCTCCGAGGCCCACAAGGCCGCCGTCGTCGGGGACACCGTCGGCGATCCGTTCAAGGATACCTCCGGTCCTTCGCTCAACATCCTGTTGAAGCTGATGGCCATCGTCTCGCTGGTCTTCGGCCCGCTCTTCCTCTAGCCGCCAAGTACGAGAGTGTGTGCAAAGAGGGGCCGCTTCCCGAAGCGGCCCCTCTTCTTTGTCAAACCCAGTCCTTGCTCTGCTCGTTGGTTATGTGATAGCGTAATGATAGCAATACGATAGCGGCACAAACCAGGAGACGGACATGCCGGACGTGGCGCTCCGAAACATTCCCGACCGTTTGCATCGCGAGCTCAAGTCAGCCGCGGGCGAGAACCACCGCAGCCTTAACGGGGAGATATTGGCGAGGCTCACGGCGTCGTTTCGAAGCGGACCGGTAGACGCGGAGGCGCTTCTGGAGCGCATCCGACTGCGGCGAGCGTCCATTGGGCCGCTCGACCTCAGTGAGGGCAACCTGCGCGAGTTGCGGGACGCCGGACGCCCGTGATCGTCGTCGACACCAATGTCATGATCCGGCTCGTGGTGGGTGGACAAGACGGCGCAGACGCGGCTCGGCTCCTGGATAGGGATGCCGAGTGGGCTGGGCCGGGCATCCTGATGAGTGAGTTGCGCAATGTGCTGGTCGGGTTTACGCGCCGCGGCGCGCTTACTCCCGACCAAGCAAAGACCATGACCGATGACGCCGCCCTGGTCTTGGGAGAGCGCATTGCCCAGGCGGCGAGCTCCCAAGTGATCGATATCGCGCTGGAGTGCGGCCTCACAGCCTACGATGCAGAGTTCGTAGCGCTCGCTCGAGCGTTGGGTGTCCCGCTGGCTACACTCGACAATGCCATCCTGCAAGGCGCCCCTGACGTGGCCCATTCGTTAGAAGCGCTCGTCGCTTAGTTACCGCTTGCGGGCGGCGACGACGTAGAGCGGGTCGGTGAGGAAGCCCACCTGCGGGGTGATGTCGGTGAAGGTGGGGTCGTCCCATTCGCCGCCGTCGCGGTGGCCGCTGGAGAGGCGGAAGTAGCTGCCGATGAGGCCCGCCCGGTCGTGGTCGCCGAGGGCCTGCCACAGCGCGACCGCCTTGGTGGGGAACATCCGGTTCGAGTAGATGATGTGGAGCGCTGCGCCCGGCTTGAGCAGACGGTTCACCTCGGCGAAGGTCTCCACCGGCCGCGTCATGTACTGGACGGAGACGGCCACCGCCGCCGCGTCGAACTCGCCGTCCGCGAACGGCAGCGCCGGCTCGGCATTCAGGTCGTGGACGACGCGCTCGGTGAGCTGCGGGTTCTCGTCGAGCTCGACGCGGTTCAGGCCGAGGCCCGTCACCCGGCGGAGCGCCAGGTCGTCCGGTAAATGGGAGCGCCAACTGCTCATCAGATCGAGGAAGGCGCCGCCGGCGGACAGGACCTGCCGGTAGTAGTCGCGGAGCGCCTCGATGGCGTGGTCGTCGATGTGGACGACGAGGCGGGGCTCGCGGTAGAAGACCGGGTCGTCCAACTCGTCGGCGCGCCGGAACGCGCCCTGGGGGTACGGGGAGGCGGGACCGCTCACAAAGGCCGCCGCGCTAAGGGAGCCAGAGCTGGCTGCGCGTCCCGACGAATGGGTTGTGCGTCTTCTCGTGCTCGATAGACGTCTGGGGACCGTGGCCAGGGAGCACGACCGTCGCGTCGTCGAGGTCGAAGAGCCGCTCGCGGATGCTGGTGACGAGGGCTTCCTGGCTGCTGCCAGGGAAGTCGGTGCGCCCGACGCTTCCGTTGAAGAGGGTGTCCCCCGCGAAGAGGAAGTCCTCCGCGTGGAAGCAGATGCTCCCCATCGTGTGGCCCGGCGTCTCGATGACCTTGACCGTCACGCCGCCCACCTGGTACTCGTCGCCGTCGGCGATGATGAAGTCGGGTTCGGGGGGCGGGACGTAGTCGGGGATGAGCCGCAGGGTATAGTCCATGGGCGCGCGGCGGCTCGTCTCGACGTCGTTCTCGTGGATGCCCCACTGGGCGCCCGTCGCCTCGCGCACGTTCGCCACGCCGCCGACGTGGTCCATGTGGCCGTGGGTGTTCAGGATGTACTTCACCGTGATCCCAAGCTGTTCGATCGCCTCGAGAATCCGGTCGGCTTCTCCGCCGGGATCGATGATGATGGCCTCTTTGGTCTCTTCGTCGCCGACGAAGTAGACGTTCTCCGCGAAGGCCGTCACGGCAAGCATGTTGAGGATCATGGGCGTCCCTCCGCGGGCATTGTTGGAGTGGGCCGATGCGGTGTCAAGCAAGGGCGCGGCCTGGTGCGGCCCTCCCTCAGTCCCTCCCAAGAGGGAGGGAGGTTTAAGGCGCCCAGGCTCTAGGGCGTCGCCAGGAAGGCGCGGACTTCGCGTTCGAGGCCGTCGAGGTTGTCGAGTGTGATGCGGTGGCCCGCGTTCTCGACCTCGACGTAGCGTCCGTCGGGGAGCGTCCGCTCCATGCGTTCCGCTACCGCCGCGTCGAGGATCTCGCTCCGTTCGCCGCGGACCACGAGCGTGGGGCAGGGAATGGAGGCGAGGGCGGCCCACAGCATTTCGGGGTACGGGAGCCGGGACTCCCCCGAGGGCGACCTGAGGGCGCGGTCGTACTTCCAGCCCCACTTGCCGTTTTCGAGTTGCCGCGCGCCGTGCTTGGCGCGGTAGCGGAGCATGTCGTCGGGGGGCTCCAGGTCGGACGCGCGGAGGAAGGCGTAGACGTCTTCCAGGCTGTCGAACTCTTCGGGGGCCTCCACGGTCTGACGGCGCACCGACTCCGTCCCGCCGCGCGCGATCTCGGGCCCGATGTCGACGATGACCAGCCGCTCGACGGCGTCCGGATTGGCGGCGGCGTAGGCCATGGCGACGAGCCCGCCCATCGAGTGGCCAAGCAGCGAGAACCGATCGAGCCCCACCGCCGAGGCGAAGCCCTCGAAGTCAGCCACGAAGTGCTCGCCGGCGTAGTCTTCCGCCCAATCGGAGTCGCCGTGGCCCCGCTGGTCGAGGGCGACCACGCGCCACTCGTGGCGCAGGCGGTCGGCGAGCTGGTCGAAGGTGTGGACGTTGCTTCCGTGCCCGTGCAGCAGCACGAGCGGCGGCGCCTGGCTATTTCCCCAGTCGACGTAGTGCAACCCGAGGCCGTTCACGTCCACGAATCGGCTCTCGGGGGTGTGGGAAGGCTCGACGGCGGTTTCCACGTTTGGTAGCTCCTTTGGCTTCGGCGGCCCTATGCTAAGGTGGCCCTTCGGCCGCCCGCAAGGATGCGCCGGCGGGGCCGCCGACGAGAAGCCGCTCCGTTGAGAGCCCCAATCTTCGCATGGCCGTGACTGAAGGGAACGTCGAGACGGCGGGCGGCGGGACGCTGAGCTCGTACCGCTGGGTCATGATCGCCGGCATGGTCCTCACCGTGTGGGCGATGACCCTCCCCGTGCTGTCGTTCGGCCTGCTGCTCCCCGAGATCCGCGAGGAGTTCAGCCTCAGCCTGTCTCAGAGCGGCTGGCTCGGCTCATCGGTGCAAGTGGGCAACCTCCTGGTGACCCTCCCCGCCGGCTTCTTGCTCACGCGATTCCGCCCGCTCAAGGTGGTCATCGTTTCGCTCATCGTGGGGACCGTCCTAACCCTGCTGCACGGGCTCGCCACCGGCTTCGTCTTCTTCCTTCTCGCCCGCATCGCCTTCGGCATCAGCTTCTCGATTCGTCAGCCTGCCCGCGCGATGCTTATTCAGCAGTGGTTTCCTCTGCGAGAAGTCCCGCTGGCGCAGGGCATCATCATCGGGCTCATCGGCATAGCCGAGTTCGCCGCACTCTACGGCACGCCGCTCATCCTGGAGGCGACGGGGAACTGGCGCGCCGCCTATTACATCTTCACGGCCTTCGCCGCCTTCACGGCTGTCTACTGGATCGTGTTGGGAAGGGAGCGAGACCTGCCGCCGCCGGAGTCGCGCGGGCCAACTTCGCCGCCCCGCGCCATCCTGGGGCACCCGATCCTGTGGATCGCCGGATTGGGGGCATTCTGCGCCACGTTCAACTGGATCTCGCTGGCCACGTTCTGGCCCACGTTCATGCTCGACAACGGCGTCGCCCGGACCACTTCCGGGCTTCTCTTTGGATTCGGTTCCCTCGTCACGATCCCGGTAGCCATCGGGATTGGGTGGCTCGGCCCGAGGATTCGCGCCCGCCGCGCCCTCTTCATGGTGTCCGGCCTCGTCATGACGCTTAGCTGCGTGGGCCTGCTGTACACCACGGACATCTGGGTGCTGGTGCTCTTGATGATCGGCTTCGGCGTGTCTTGGGGCTACATCCCGCTGATATTGGCGCTGCCCTTCGAGATTCCACGCATCTCGCAGCGGGAGATCGCCCTCGCCTCCGCGCTGCTCACCATGCTCTTTCTGGCGGGAGGCATCGCCGGGCCGGTCGTGGTGGGCACGATATCCGACGCCACCGGCTCGATGCGCACCGCGCTCCTTGTGGGAGTACTTTCGTCAATCGGCATCATCGTCTCCGGCTTCTTCATCACCCGCCGCTTCATTGAGTGGCGGCCGAGGGCCTCGCCCTAGGCGGCGGGTCGCGCCGGCAGCGTCTCGGTGCCGACCCAGTCCACGCCCGCGTAGCCGAAGGCGCGCGAGAACGCGTCCGCGACGCCCCGCTTTATCTCGCTCATCGGAGGCGCGGAGCCGAGCTCGCGGCGGACCGAAGTCGCCTCGGCGTCGGTGATGCCGCAGGGGACGATGGCGTCGTAGTGCCGCAGGTCGGGGTCGACGTTCAGGGCGAAGCCGTGCAGGCTCACCCAACGGCGCAGGTGGACGCCGACCGCGCCGATCTTGCGCCCGTCTGTCCACACGCCGTTGAAGCCGTCGCGGCGGCCGGCCTCGATTCCCAACCCTGCCAGGTAGTCGATCCCCGTCTGTTCGAGGAGCGCTACGAAGCTCGGCACGGAGAGGCCCCGCTCCTTGAGAGGGATGATGGCGTAGCCCACCAACTGGCCCGGCCCGTGGTAGGTGGCGCGCCCGCCCCGCTCGACCTCGGCGACGGCGAAGCCGAGACGGTGCAGCCCCTCGCGGTCGACGTGTAGGTCGCCCGCCGCGGTGCGGCGGCCGAGGGTGATCGTCGGCGGGTGTTCGAGGAGGAGGAGCGTGTCGCCCACGCTTCCCTCGATCCGGCGGTCGCGGACGGCGCGCTGCAGGGCGAGCGCCTCGCCGTAGTCGACCATTCCCAGGTCGCAGACGCTGAGCTGGCCGCTCACCGCGTCACCGGCCCCCGAACCGGGCCTCGCGCTTCTCGACGAAGGCCTGGATCGATTCCTTGAAGTCGTCCGTGGTCTGGAGGATGCCCATCATGACCATCGACTGGTCGATGACGTCCTCGAAGGGGTAGGGGTTCGCCATACGGAGGAGGCGCTTGGTCATGCGCACCGCGAGCGGCGGGTTCGCCGCCATGCGCCCCGCCAGAGCGAACGCCCGCTCCATGAGCGCGTCCGTTTCGACGACCTCGTTGAGGACACCGAGACGGAGGAGCTCGTCGGGCTCGAAGACCTCGCCGGTGAGGAGGACTTTCTTGGCCGCCGCGTCGCCGACGGCGCGGGGGAGGGTCAGGGGGTCGGCGCAGTCCTCGACGAGGCCGCGCTTGACGTGGACGTCGCCCATGCGCGCCGTGGGGGCGCCGATGCGGTAGTCGCAGAGCATGGCGTACTCGAAGCCGACGCCGATGGCAGGGCCGTTGATCGCGCCAATGATGGGCTTGTCGAGGGCGAGGGCGATCTTGGGGGTCTCGAGCCCTCGGAGGCGTTTGGCCCAGGTGCGGCCGCCCTTGCCCTGGGCGCGCTCCTTGAGGTCGAGGCCGGAGCAGAAGCCGCGGCCCGCGCCGGTGAGGACGACGGCGCGGGCTTCGGCCTCCACTCCCGCCCGCCGGAGGGCGGCGTTGAGCTCGCGGCCCAAGCCGTCGTTCACCGCGTTCATCCGCTCGGGGCGGTTGAGTGTGATGACCGCGACGTGGTCGGAGATGTCGAACAGGACGTCCGGCATGAAAAATCGGCCTTTGACCGCGATCTTGCGGCCTTCGCCGGAAAGGTTACACGAAAGCGCCGCGCCCGGCGAAGGTACAGGAGTCCCTGGGGAACCCCGAAAAAAAGAGATCGGATGGGGAGCGCCGGCATGCAAACAATGGCTGCCGCGCGGCTCGGCGGGGATTCTTCTACCGAGCGTTGTCCCTCAGACGCCTCTTCATAACTCCCTCACAGGAGCTCCTTAAGGTCGACGCCCAATTGGGCGGAGCCTCGCAACTCCCGCTTGGCCGCTAGGGCCATTGAGGAGTTCTTCGAGGCGGCCCCCGACGGGCGGGGGCGCCTCGCACGAATGCCGATGGGACCGGCATCGAAATGCGTCCACGCGCCGGGAGGCGCGCGCCCACGGCCTTTGACCGTCCTCACGGGGAGCGGTGGTATGCGATTGGCCGACGTCTATAGGCTGAGGCTGCATAGAGTCATGGTAGGGAGCGAGGGGGAGCATGGGCAATGGGCGGATGGCAGAGTGGCGGAGAGGGCTAGGCGGTTGCCGGGTCGAGGATGCGGTAGGCGACGCCGACGACGCCGGGGCCCGAGTGCGCGCCCATGACGGGGGTGAACTCGGTGGTCAGGATTTCGCGGCAGTCGAAGCGCTCCCGGATCTTCTCGGCGAAACGGGCCGCATCGTCGGGGGCCGCGGCGTGCATCAGGACGGCGCGGATCGGGGCGCCGCTGGAGTTCGACTCGTGCATCATCTTCAGCATGCGTTCGATAGCCCGCGCCTTGGAGCGCGCCTGTGTGAGCCGCTCGACCTTGCCGTGGTGCGCGGTGAGCACCGGCTTGAACCCGACCCTGTCGCCGAGCCACGCGGCCGCCTTGGGGACGTGGCCGCCCTTCGCCAGATATTCGAGGGTATCGAGCACGGCGTAGAAGTCGACCTTGGGGGCGACGTCGTCCACGAAGGCGGTGGCCTCGTCCAGCGACGCCCCATTGGCCGCGAGCCGTGCCGTTTCCAGCGCGATCAGCCCCTGCCCGCCGGCCACCGCGGGGGCGGGGATGGAACGAATGGTCGTTCCGGGGAGCTGTTCTTCGGCCAGCGACACAGCGTGCTGCGAGACGTTGTGGCTGGAGCTCAGTGCGGCGGGCAGCGTGATGCAGAGCACCGACTCCGCCCGCTTGCTCGCGGCTTCGTAGGCTTCAAGGTATTGGCCGGGTGACGGCGCCGCCGTCGTCGGCGGACGTTTCGACGCGCGCAGCAGGCCGTAGAAGTCGCCGGGCGGGTCGACACCGTCGCGGTAGACGCGGCCATCGAACACGAGGTCGTAGGGGACGATCTCGATGCCGTGGGAACGGGCGATCTCCCCGGCGATGCAGGAAGAGCTATCGGTGACGACGGCGACCTTTTGCATGGGTTCGGGTGTACCGCGCGGGGATTCTACACGCTTTCCCTTAGCCGCCCTGGGCCGCGATCCGCCGGGCCATCCACGCGATGTAGGCCGTCCGGGTCATGTTGCGCCTGCGGCACTCCTCATCGATGAACGCAACGATCCCGTCGTCGAGCTGGCAGTGGACCTGTACCTTCCGGTGTGAGGGCCGAATCAGCGGGATGCTCACGAGTGTGTTGCCGGCGGGTACGTCGACGTCCTTGAGATCGCTCGCAGGCGGAACCGCGAACCCCCGATCCTCTGATACTTCGACGTACTCTCGGAGTACGTCGGCGGCGTCGTCAATGGCCTCCTCGAGCGTGTCGGCCGTCACGGCCACGCCCGGAAGGTCGGGAAACACAAGGCCGTAGATGCCGCCGCCCTGTTCGATGAGTGCCGGATATCTCATGCCTTCCTTCCTATTCCCATCCCGCCTTCTGCGCTATCGTGCGGGCGGTTCCAGGACGCAGATCACGGTGCCGAGGAACCACGATGACGCCCTTCTGAGGATGGGCGTAGATCGAATGCTTGCCCTCTCGGACGAGCTCCCAACCCTCGCGGAGTAGCTTCTGGATGATGCGTCGACGATTCGCTTCTATGTACATATATCACTACATCACGTATGGGATTGTCAACCCCACATGTTGGAGCCCAAGGTTCACGAACCGAATCGTCTTGTGCTCAACGTCCTGGATCAGACATGACCGCTTCAAGCTGAGGCACTACCCCACCGCCGCCTCTATTGCGAGGCGAAGGGCCCGGTGCTAAAGTGCGAACGTTTTGCGCCCCGCTTCGATTTCCCATGCAACCGGTCTGTTTCGCCGTGCGCGGGTGCGGGCCGGCGGCGCTGAGGAGGTCTCTATAGATGGGTGAATTCACCGACAAGACGTGCATTGTTGGGGTGGGGGAGACGCCCCACATGCGGCCGTCGAACCGCACCACGCTTTCCATGGCCATCGAGGCCGTCAAGAACGCCTGCGACGACGCGGGCATCCGGCCACAGGATGTGGACGGCATCACGAGCTACAACGCCGCCGACTCGACGTCGGGCATGCACATCGCCTCGGCGTTGGGGATGCGGCTCAACTACCAGGTCGACATCATGGGCGGCGGTTCGAGCACCGAGGCGCTCGTTGCTCACGCCGTCGGTCTCGTGGTCGGCGGCTACTGCAACACGATGGTGGTCTTCCGCTCGATGAACGGACGATCGGGACGGCGCATGGGCGGCCAGGCTCCGGGCGGCCCGATGCCCCCGACGCCGATCACCGCTCCGAACAGCTTCGAGCCGCTCTACGGCTTCACCACGCCGGCGCAGAAGTTCGGCATCAGCTGCATGCGTTACATGCGCGACTACGGGCTGAAGAGCGAGCAGCTTGGCATGATCTCCGTCGCCCACCGGAAGCACGCGCTGCTCAATCCCAAGTCGATCATGACGGCGCCGATCACCATCGAGGACTATATGAACTCGCGGTGGGTGTCGAAGCCCTTCCACCTCCTCGATTGCTGCCTGGAGACCGACGTCGCCGCCGCGCTCATCATCACCAAGGCGGAGCGTTCCTGGGACCTCAAGCAGCCCCCGGTCTTCATCATGGGCGGCACCGCCCGGACGATGGCCGACAACCCCGCGTGGAACTACAGCCGCGACGTCATCCACGAGGTCGCCAGCTTCTACGGCCGCGACCGGCTCTTCGGGATGTCTGGCGTCACGCAGAACGACATCGACATCACGTCGTCGTATGACGCCTTCACGTTCACCACGTTGATCCAGCTCGAGGCCTACGGCTTCGTCCCGCGCGGCGAGGCCGGGCCCTACGTGGCCGAGGGCAATCTGGAGATCGATCACCCAGGCGGGCGCCCCAACAACCTCTCCGGCGGCCATCTCTCCGAAGGCTATACGCACGGGATCAGCATGGTGATCGAGAACGTCCGCCAGCTCCGTCACCGCGCCGACGACTCCTGCCCGCGCTGGTCTGAGGGAATCCACACCTACGACCGAGGCATGGGATGCCGCCAGGTCAAGAAGGCAGAGATCGCGGCGTGCCTGGGCTGGGGCATGGAGACCATGTCCAGCTCGGCCATCTTGAGGAAAGGCTAGCCCGCCATGACCATGGAAACCGGCTCCACGCCCCGACAGCCCGATTACAGCCGCATCCAGATCATTCCCGACCAGGACATTGCGGAGTGGTGGGAATACACCAAAGAGAAGAAGTTCATGCTCGCCTACTGCTCCCCGTGCGACCTTAAGTGGTTCCCGCCGTTCCCCGCCTGCCGGAAGTGCAGCTCGATGACGGTCGAGTACGTCGAGATCGAAGGTAAGGGCGAGATTCACACCTATAACGTCGTCGTCCAGCCGATCCTGGGGCACATGGTCCCGGCCGTCCCCTACTGCGTGGCCATTGTCGAGCTTCCCGACGGGACGAACCCGGACGGGTCGAAGACCCGCGTCCCGGCCCTGATGCGCGACCCCGAGGAGGACATCGCCATCGGTCTGCCCGTCGAGCTCGATTGGGACGAGCATCCCAGCCAGGACTACAACATCCCTCGCTGGAAGCTCAGCGCGAAGACGGCTCCCAACACCTGGAAGTTCCCGCTGTAGGGGAGCCCTCCCCTCCCCCTCCGACGCGCCCGTTGGGCGCGTGCCCTCTTTCAGTTTCCCCCAGAGGGGGAAAGGTTTAAGGCGTCGTGCGTGACTGTCGGAGGGCGGGGGCGTGGGCTACAATGCGGCAGTCATGTCTGACACGCCGCTCCGGCGCCAATATCTCGACATAAAGCGGCGCTACCCCGACGTCGTTTTGCTGTTCCGCCTCGGGGACTTCTACGAGACCTTCGACGACGATGCTCGCGCCGCCTCAGCGGCCCTGGGCATCACCCTGACCTCGCGCGAGATGGGCAAGGGGAAGCGCTACCCCATGGCGGGCATTCCCCACCACGCCCTCGACAACTACCTGGGGCGGCTGATCGACGCCGGCCACAAGGTCGCGATCTGCGAGCAGACCTCCGAGCCCGGCGCGGGCCTCGTCGAGCGCGACGTGGTCCGGGTCGTGACCCCGGGGACGCTGGTCGAGGAGAACCTGCTCGACGGGAAGAGCAACAACTTCCTCGCCGCGGTGCTCGTCCAGGGTTATTCGGCGGGGCTGGCGCACCTCGACGTGAGCACCGGTGAGTTCGCCGCCGCGCAGCTTCCCGCCGACGGCCTCGACCTCGAAATCGGGCGACTCGCCCCCGCCGAGCTTCTCGTCCGCGCCGACGACCAGGTCTCCGCCCCGTCGACGCCGAACCGGACCGAGTCGCCCGATATCGACTTTGAATTCCAGGATGCCGAAGACCGTCTCAAGCGGCGCTTCGGCGTCGCCACACTCGAGGCGTTCGGCTGCGCGGACAAACCGCTGGCGGTCGCCGCCGCGGGCGCGGTGCTCGCCTATCTGGAGCGCACGCAGCCTTCGTCCGTTGCGAGCGTGGTCTCGCTTTCTACGTACTCCACCGAGCGCTACATGGCGCTCGACCCGCAGACGCGCCGGAACCTGGAAATTGCCCAGGCGGGGCGCTGGGGCGGCGAAGGCCAATCGCTGCTCAGCACGATCGACGAGACCCGGACCTCTATGGGCGGGCGCATGCTCCGCCGTTGGGTCGGCCAGCCCCTGCTCGACCACGAGCCGCTCGACGCCCGCCTCGACGCCGTGGCCTGGTTCCACGACCGTCCCCTGGCGCGAGAGCGCACCGCGGACCTGCTGAAGTCGATGCCCGACCTGGAGCGCCTCGCGGGCCGGGTGGCCGCGGGGCGGGCCGCGCCGCGCGACCTGGCGGCGCTG
>DAOUKZ010000095.1:0-6452 GCA_034420775.1 Dehalococcoidia bacterium | reverse complement strand
GCCCGCGACGAGCCGCGGACTACCGCCTTCACGTGGTGGAGCATGTCCTCCATCGTGACCGGGGCGGTGGTGTCGTAACCCAAGACGACCATGCCGAGGCTGTCGCCGACGAGGATGAGCGGCACGCCCGCCTCGTCGACAATACGCGCCGTGGGATAGTCGTAGGCGGTGAGCATGACGATCTTCTCGCCTGTGTCCTTCAGCTTCTTCACGTGGTCAATGGTGATTCTCATCGTGCTGCTCCCCGTACGGTCCGCGTTTTCCCTAGCCGTTGCGGTACCGGCGGTTATGAAGGGACTCCAACCCTGTCGCGATCGCTGATGCGGGCGATCCGGTTCTCTTCGCCGAAGTAGATTAACCGAGGCTTCAACCGCCGCGCCGCCGAGAGCTCGACGGTGTGGTAGGAGAGGACGATCACCTTGTCGCCCTCGTTGACGAGACGCGCCGCGGCGCCGTTGATGCAGACGTCGCCCTCATTGCCTTCGATGCAGTAGGTGACGAGGCGGGCGCCGTTGTCGACGTCGAGCACGTGCACTTGCTCGTAGGGCAGCAGGTCGGCTGCCTTCATGAGCTCTGGGTCGAGCGTGATGCTACCCTCGTAGTCCACGTTGGCTTCGGTCACCGTAGCCCCGTGGAGCTTGCTCTTGAGCATCGTTCTCACGGTTGGACCTCCGTCTTCCGCAGCGCGGTCTCCAATGCCCGCGCCGCGGCCTCCTCAATCGACCCGTTGCGCCGGGCAAGGTCCAGCGCCAGTAGGCCAAGCTCGCGGTACGCTCCCTCCAGCGCCGGTGCCCGCGAGCCAATTTCGTCCAAGTGGCGGCGCACGACGCCCGCGTCGCCGCGGGCGATGGGGCCGGTCAGGCTGCCCCGCGCGCCGAGCCGCGCGACATTATCCACCGTCGAGCGGAGCAATGTCATCAGCCCGCGCTCCGCGTCGGCGCGGTCGATGCCGATCTGTTCCCACAGGCCGGCGGCTTGATCGAACAGGGCGGCGACATAGTTGCACGCCAGGACCCCGCCGACGTGGTAGAGCGCCTTGTCCTCCGCGCTCACCACGATGGGGCGACAGCCCATCGCGCCGGCCATTTCCTCCAGCTCGGTGCGGAGGTCGCCCTCGGCCTCGATGGCGACGGTCACGCCTTCGAGCAGCGCCGCGCCGGAGCGTTCCCCTTCGGGAGCAGCGAACGTCTGCAGCGGGTGGAAGGCCCCCGCCGCGCCGCCCGCGCCGCGTACCGGCGCGAGGACCGACGAGGGAAGACCGCCGCTGCAATGGACGGCCCGGTGGCCAGCGTCCCAGCGGACGCTGGCGGCGACGGGCCCGATGGCGTCGTCGGGGGTGGTGACGAAAACGACGTCGCAAGCGTCGGCCACGGCCTGCGCGCTCGGGGCGGCGTCGGCGTGGGGCGCGCACCGCTCGGTCATCCGCGCAGCGGAGTCGTCGCTGCGGCTGTAGACCGCCGCGACGGTGTAGCCCGCGCGCGTCAGGCCGTCGGCGAGCGCCGATCCGGCCCGTCCCGCGCCGATGAAGCCGATCTTATGCGGCATTGCTCTTAGCCCAGTCGAGGTCCTTGATCGCGGGGGTCTTGCCGGTGCTTTCGGCGAGCCGCGCCCCGCGCACGATCGCCGCTGCTACCAACTTGGCCGCGACGGCGCCGATGTCGGTCACGTCGTTGCGCCGTCCGCGCCGACGGCTCACGCCGGCGGCGTTTTCGCCGGTGGCGAGGGCAAAGACGACGTCGCCGTCGGACATGGTGTGCGCCGGACGCACCGCCATCGCCACGCCGTCCTGCGCCATGAGGGCGACCCGGTTCACCTCCGCCTTGTTGAGCGCGGCATTGGTCGCGACCACGCCGATGGTGGTGTTCTCGCCGGCTGACTTCTTCTGCCGCCCTTTGCGCAGCTCTTCGATGGTGTCGGCGAACCCGTTGTCCTTGTCGTCGCGGGGGCCGGCGACGACCGTGCCATCCTCATCGACGACCTCGCCGAAGGCGTTGACCGCCATCAGCGCGCCGACGACCGTGCCGTCGCCCATCACCGCCGAGGCGCTTCCCAGTCCGCCCTTGACGGCGGAGCCGCGTCCGCGGGCCTTGCCCACGCTCGCGCCTGTTCCCGCGCCCACGGAGCCCTGCTCGACCGGGCCGCTGTGCGCGTCGGCGCAGGCCTCGTAGCCGTGCTCGGCCTGGGGGCGGACTCTCCCATCGCCGACGCCGAGGTCGTACAGCACTGCCCCGGCCACGATGGGGACGCGCCGGCGTCCGACGCGGAAGCCGGCGCCCTGCTCTTCGAGGAAGCGGACCACGCCGGATGCGGCGTCGAGGCCGAAGGCGCTTCCGCCGCTGAGGACGATGCCCTGCGCCTCTTGCACGAGCGCGCCGGGGCGCAGGAGATCGGTCTCGCGGGTGCCGGGTGCCGCGCCGCGGACGTCGACGCCGCCGACGGCGCCCTTCGGCGCGAGCACGACGGTGCAGCCGGTACCGGCTCGCTTGTCGGTCCAATGCCCCACGGCAATGCCGGGGACGTCGGTGATGGCGTCATGCATCGCGGCGGGGGTCGCGGCCTCGGCTAGGGCCGCGTCGAGAGGTTGGGGAAGACAGGGTTTCCGGCGCTCGCTCGCGCCGCGACGGTGGAGCGTGAGGCTCCAAAGAAAAGAGAAACGCGCTCAGTCGAGCGCTCGACGGGGCGGGGGTTCGGGCCATGGTTCCGTCTCGGTCGGGGCTGGCGATCCAAGCGGCTGGGTCTGCGTTCTGCGCCTTCTTTCGCTGGCCGCCCTAAGTGGGTCGGACGCGAGGCGCACACACTATAGCAACGGCGTCAAGGCACGGACAATTGGGCGGCCAGCGGAAGCTAGAGCGGCTCGGGTTCGATGAGGCCGTAGTCGCCGCCGGCGCGCCGGTAGACGACGTTGTGGATGCCTGTATCGAGATTCAGGAAGAGGTAGAAGTTGTGGCCGAGCAACTCCATCTCGTCGATGGCCTCTTCGGGCGGCATGGGCTTCATAGCGAAGCGCTTGTGACGCACTACCGACCCCGCAGGTTCGTCGTCCATCGAGAGCTCGGGCGCGAGCACCTCGGACGCCTTGCCCCCTGAACGCCGCTTGCTTATCCGCGTCTTGAACCGCCGTGCCTGACGCCGCAGCGCGTCCGCCGCCGAGTCGATGGCGGTGAAGTGATCGGAAGACCGCTCTTGGGCGCGGAGCACGACGCCGCTGCCGTCGATCGTCACCTCGACGATGCAGCGGTCGGAGGCCGACTTCGTCTTCTCGCGGCGCATCTCAACGCGCGCCGACTGCGCCTTGGGGAGGTAGCGGTCGAGCTTCCCGACTTTCAACTCCGCGTAGTCCTGGAGGCGTTCGGGAACGTGGAAGTTCTTGCCGGCGATTTGGATGTCCAAAGGGCAGTCCTTGGTGCGTTGGGGTGAAGGTAAATCGTACCCCGCCGCCGGTTAGCGGGCAAGGGATCGGGCTGTCGGGAGCTAGGCGCCGGGGCCCGGCTCGCGGGCGAAGGTGAGCGCCGTGACGCGGGCCGCTCCGGCCTGGAATAGCGCGTCGGCGCAGGCGGCCAGCGTGGAGCCCGTGGTGCAGACGTCGTCGATCAGGAGGACGCTTGCGGCCTCGGCCTCGGGCGCGGCACGGAAGGCCCCGCGCACCGCAGCGAGCCGGTCTTCTACCGACCTCGACTGCGCCTGTGGCGGCGCCGACGCCGTCCGGCTCAGCAGCCGGGCGTTCACCGGGGTTCCAGTCCGGCGTCCCACCTCCTTGGCCAACAGCTCGGCCTGGTTGTAGCCGCGCTCGCCGAGACGCGACCGGTGCAGCGGCACGGGCACGATGAGGGTGGGCGCCGAGCCTGCTTCCGCACCGGCATGGGCGAGGCGCCCCGCCATGAGCCTGCCCAGCGGCGGGGCTAGGGCCGTAACGCCCTGGTACTTGAGCTGGTGCACCGCCTTGCGCGCCGCGCCTTCGAACCGGTAGACGGCGCGCGCCTCGATCCCGTTCCCGTCCGCGCCGATCTCGAACGGTTCGCGCTCCGGCTCGACGGCGGAGAGGCAGGCGGGGCACATGTAGGTGCCCTCGTCGCCGCACTCGACGCACCGCGGCGTGAAGATGAGGTCGAGCACGCCGTCGCGTACCGATTCGATCCCGTGTCCGAGTCTTTGCAGGAGCGGGGTCATGCTAGAATCACCGGCGCCATTCTAGGCGCCCTCCGGGACTGCTTCAAACGCATGATCAAAGCCGTCTTCTTCGACGTGTACAACACGCTGGCGCGCTTCCATCCGCCCCGTGAGGAGATCCAAATCGCCGTCGCGAAGGAGTACGGCCTCGACCTCACGCCGCGAGGCATCGCCGAGGGCTATGCCAGGGCCGACGCCTTCATGACGCAGCAGAATGCGCGGGGGCACATCCAGCGCATGACGCCCGAAGCCCGCCTCGACTTCTTCGCCGAGTACGAGCGCCTCATCCTCGAAGCCGCGGGCGCGGATGTCACGGTCGGCTTGGCCAAAGAGATCTGGCAGAAGGTCCGCGCCGTGCCGTCCATTCTCACGGCCTACGATGACGTGGAGCCGGTGCTCGCGGGTCTCAAGGAGCGTGGGCTCACCGTCGGGCTGATCTCGAACATCTTCCAGGACCTCGACGTCATCGCCGACAACATGGGGATCGGGCCGTACGTCGATTGCAAGATCCGGTCGAAAGACGTGGGGGTATCGAAGCCGCACGCGCCGATCTTCGAGGCGGCCCTGCGGGCGGCGGACGTGGAGGCGGCAGAGGCCGTGCACGTCGGCGATCAGTACCACGGCGACGTCGTCGGGGCGCGCAACGTGGGCATGGGGGCGGTGCTCCTCGACCGCGAATGGCTCCATGCCAAGCACGAAGACGTGGCCCGCATCCGCGGCCTCGACGAGCTGCCCGCGCTTCTTGACGCCTGGAACTAGGCCGCTGGGCTTGCCGAGCCCGCCTGGGTGAGCATCCGCTCCAGCACGCCGCGCCAGCCCTTTCCAAGGCGCTTGATATCGAGACGGACACGGGTGTTGCCGACGCGGATGCCGTCGCCGTAGGGGCGCTGGACGCCGAGGATGTTCGTCCAGGTGCGTTCGTCGCCGGCGAGGACGACCTCGCCCGACTGCTCGGCGACGCTGATCACGCCGGCCTTGGTGGCGAGGAGTTTAACCTTCAGCATGAAGAGCAGGTTCTCCGTCTCTTCGGGCAATTCGCCGTACCGGTCGCGCAGCTCGTCGGCGAGGCCGTCGACCCCGGTCGGCTCGCGGAGCGCGGTCATGCGCTGGTAGAGGGCAAGCCGGGCCGGCAGGTCGGGGACGTAGTCGTTGGGCAGGTGCGCCGGCGCGGGCAGGTCGATCGAGGCCTGGGGGCGCTTGGGCGGTGGCGGCGGCTTGCCCTCGTACGCCGCCCGCAGCTCCTCGACGGACTCGCCGAGGAGGCGGACGTAGAGGTCGAAGCCGACGGCGGCGATGTGGCCGTGCTGCTCGACGCCGAGGATGTTCCCCGCACCGCGGATCTCCAGGTCCTTCATCGCAATGCGGAAGCCGGCGCCGAGCTCGGTCGCTGAAAGGATGGTCTTCAGACGGCGCTCCGCCGTCTCTTTCAGCTTCTTGTCGGGGTGGAAGAAGAAGTAGGCGTAGGCGCGGTTGGCCCCCCGGCCCACGCGGCCCCGGAGCTGGTAGAGCTGCGCCAGGCCCATGCGGTCGGCGTCGTTGACGATGAGGGTGTTCACGTTGGGCATGTCGAGGCCGGACTCGATGATGGTCGTGGTGACGAGGACGTCGGCCTCGCGGCGCTGGAAAGCGAGCATCACGCTTTCAAGCTGCTGCTCCGGCATCTGGCCGTGGGCCACAAGCACCCGCGCCTCGGGCACCAGCGTCCGCAGCCGCTCGGCGACGATGCCGATGTTGTAGACCCGGTTGTGAACGAGGAAGACCTGCCCGCCCCGCTCCATCTCGCGCAGCACCGCCTCGCGCATCGTGTCGCCGTCGCTCGGCGAGACGTAGGTCTTGATGGGCAGACGCTCTTCGGGCGGCGTCTCCATGACGCTCATGTCGCGCACGCCCGCCAGCGACATGTAGAGCGTGCGCGGGATCGGGGTAGCGCTCATCGAGAGCACGTCGACCTCTTTGCGCAACTGCTTGAGGCGCTCCTTGTGGCCGACGCCGAAGCGCTGCTCCTCGTCGATGATCACCAGGCCCAGGTCCTTGAAGGCGACGTCTTTCTGGAGCAGCCGGTGGGTGCCGATGACGATGTCCACCTCGCCCGACTGCAGCCCCGCCGCGATGGCCGCCTGCTCTTTGGTTGAACGGAAGCGGCTCAACATCTCGACCTTGACGGGGAAGGCAGCGAGCCGCTCGGTGAAGGTCTCGAAGTGCTGGAGGGCGAGCACCGTCGTCGGCACCAGAATCGCTGCCTGCGATCCCTCCATCACCGCCTTGAACGCCGCCCGCAGCGCCAC
>DAOUKZ010000094.1:0-13976 GCA_034420775.1 Dehalococcoidia bacterium | reverse complement strand
CATCTTGATGGCGCCGATAGCCATCGGGGTGGCGGCAACCCTTGGCGTCTCGACCGACCCGTTCTTGATGGCCGTGGCGATCGGGGGATCGTCCGCCTTCCTCTCCCCCATCGGCCACCAGTCGAACACGATCGTGATGGGCCCCGGCGGCTACCGCTTCGGCGACTACTGGAGGGTGGGTCTGCCCTTGGAGGTCGTCATCGTCGCGGTTGCCATACCGCTGCTCCTATGGGCTTGGCCGTTGTGAGCGTCTAGACGAAGCCGCGAAGCTGGACCGCCCGGGCTACCCGCTCGACCCCAATGTCGAAGGCCGCCTCTCTCAGAGTCAGCCCGCTGGTTTGGGCGCGGTCCGTCACCGCGTGGTAGGCCGGGACGATCAGCTTGTAGAGCTCCTCGTTGACGCGCTCCTCGGTCCAGTCGAACTGCTGAATGTTCTGCGTCCACTCGAAATACGACACGGTGACCCCGCCGGCGTTTACCAGCAGGTCGGGCAACGGCAGTATTCCCCGCTCCTGAAGCACCGCGTCCCCCTCGGGCGTGGTGGGGTGATTCGCCGCTTCAAGCACGACGCGTACGGGAAGACGGCGTGCGGTCTCCTCGGTGATCACATTCTCAACGGCGGCGGGAACGAAGACGTCGGCTTCCATCGTCAGCACGTCTTCGGGGGCGCAAGCCTCCCCACCAGCAAACCCTTCCACGGAGCCGGTGCACGAGGCAAAGTACGCTAACTCCGGAATGTCCAGCCCGGCACTGTTGTAGACCGCGCCCCGCACGTCGGCGACGCCAACGATTCGCGAGCCCTGCTCGTGCGCCAAGCGGGAGAACCACGAGCCCACATTGCCGAACCCTTGAACGGTGATGCTCGCGTTCTTCAAGTCCAGCGACAGGTCCATCGCAGCTTCCCTCAGGACGAAGAGCGCGCCGCGCCCGGTGGCCGAATCCCGCCCCAGCGACCCACCAACTTCAACCGGCTTGCCGGTCACGACCGGCAGGGTGTAGCCGTGGATCTGGCTGTACTCGTCCATGATCCAGGCCATGGTCTGGGCGTCGGTGCCCAGATCAGGCGCGGGGATGTCGCGATAGGGGCCCAGAATGTGCTGGATGTTCTGCGTATAGCGGCGCGTAACGGCATTAAGCTCCCGTTCGCTGAGTTCCAGGGGATTTACCTGGATGCCGCCCTTGGCGCCCCCAAACGGCAGGTCGAGCAGCGCGGTCTTCCAGGTCATCAGCATGGCCAGGGCGCGGACTTCGTCCTCGTCCGCCATGGGGTGGTAGCGAAGGCCGCCCTTGTAGGGCCCGCGGGCCCCGTTGTGCTGGACGCGATAGCCGTTGAACACCTCGACGCGTCCATCGTCCATGCGAACCGGGAGGGAGACTCTCACGTCCCGCCAGGGTTCTTCCAACATTCGACAGGTCCCGGCATCCAGGCCCAGACGCATGGAAGAGGCGCTACAGTGGGCCGTGACGTCTTCTTGGGCGCTGCGTTCTTTTCTCGGCGTCGTCATGTGTCTTGTTCTACGACTCGCCTTTGCCGGGTTCTGACGACGGGGCTCATACATCTAGTTTAGGCCAATGCCTGAATGTGTGCGGCCAAGCTTCGAGGGAGCCCGACGTGCGCAACCAGGGTCTAGACTGAGGCGGCCGGGCGCTAAGAGGCCGGCCAGAGCCGGAGGGCGTTGCCGCCCAGGACCCAGCCGCGCTCCTCTTCCGAGAGGAAGTCGAAGGGTTCCTTGCCGAGGGCGGCGAGCTCCGGGTAAGGACGGAAGCGGGTCACGGGATAATTCGATCCCCACATGAGCCGGCGCGGGCCGAAGCGGTCGACGATGCGCTGGAAGTAGTCCCGCTGCGGCGTCCCTTCCTGATCGACGCCCCACTGGTTCACTGCCGAGAATTTGAGCGAGAGGTGCGGGAGATCGGCGAGGGCGAGGAACTCGCTCGACGGCGTAAACGGCGGCGATTCCAAATTAGGCATGAAGCCGAGGTGGTCGAGGGCGAACGACTGGTCGGGAGACCGTTGGAGGACGGCGCGGACGCGGCCGAGGTCGGGGTGACGGGAGCAGAGCGTGACCGGCACACCGAGCTCGCGGGCCTTGGAGATGAGGCCATCGCAGGGTGGCTGGTCGAGCCAGGAATCGTCATCGGTCATGGCGTTGAAGAGGCGGACGCCGCCCATTCCCCACTCGCCCACCCAGTACGCCAGGCGATCCACGGCGTCGGGCTGGGAGACGTTCACGCAGCAGACCGTGGAGAACCGACCCGGGTAGGCCTTGGCCATGTCGGCGGCGTAGGCGTTGTCGTAGCCGTGGGTGTTGGTGGCCTGCACGAGCACGGCGCGGTCGACGCCGGCATCGTCCATCAATGCGATCAGGTCCTCGCCGGTGAGGACCAGGCGCTCCAGGCGGCGGGGTATCCACTCGCGCTCGATGGGATAGGTCTCGTGGTCGCGAGAGGTGACGTGGATGTGGGTATCGACGACCATCGTTTAGGGGTCGAGCCGGTAGATGCGGACGGCGTTGTCATGGAAGAGCGCGGCCCGCTCGGTGGGGCTGAAGTCCTTGGTCAGCCGCTTGAAGGCGTTCCACATCACACCGTAGGAGAACGAGACCTTGTCAACCGGGAAGTTGCTTTCAAACATACAGCGCTCGACGCCGAATTGCTCGATGCACCACTCGATATAGGAGCGCATCGTCGCGGCAAGCTCCGCGGAGGTGGGCGGATCGGGCTGCTCATGCAAGCCGAAGCCGCAGCGCGGCATGCCGAGGCCGCCCAGCTTGACCACCACATTCGGCGCCTCCGCCACGGCGGCGATGCCCCGCTTCCACGCCTCGAACGCCTCCTCCTGTGCGTCGGCGTAGGTCCCGATGCCGATCAGGCCGCCGACGTGGTCGAGGATGATCGTGGTGTCGGGGAAGGCGCGCGCCAGGTCGGCGACCTCGGGAAGCTGGGGATGGTAGACCCATGCCTCGAAGGTCAGGTCCCTTGGCGCGAGGTGCGCGAAACCCTGGCGGAAGGTGGCGTCGCCGAGCAGGCCGGGCTTCGGGGTCGTCTTGGCGATCTCGACTTCCGGCGCGGCGTCCCAGCTCGCCGAGTAGCGAATACCGCGGAAGCGATTGGGGCTGGCCGAGATCTGGGCGTCGAGCACGGCGGCCACGGCATCGCCGAGCGGCAGGCCGGCCTTGCCGACGATGCCCTTGGCGATGCGGCACGGGCCGTAGTTGCCGCTGGCGCTTTGGGCCGCAATGCCCTGGACGAATTCGGTCTCTCCGACGACGCGCATGTCGCGCGGCGCGTCGACGCTGTACATGGCCCGGCATTCGACAAAGACGGTGGAGACGATGTTATGTCCGGTGCCGACGTCTGCAAGAATCTCGTCGAGCATGTAGCGGTTGCCGGGGCGGTCCCACAGATGATGGTGCGGGTCGCAGATGGGCAGATCGGGGTCGATCGCCTCCTCGACGACTCGGGCCAGCCAGGCGTCTCTCTCGCTAACCACGGCTAGGCCCCGATCCCTGAGCGGTCGACATCGAGGCGGAAGAGGCGGATGGCGTTCTCACGGAGCATCTTCACCTGTTCGGCCTCGGGGACGCCGTCGAGACAAGACTCGCGGCAGGCCTTGGAGTCGGGCCACGTCGAGGTGGGATGGGGGAAGTCGGTCTCGTAGAGGATGTTGTCGACGCCGATGTGGTGCCGCATCTCGACGCCGAGGCGCTCGAACCAGAAGCTCGCGTAGACCTGCCGGCGGAAGGCTTCGCTCGGCTTGCTCTCCAGGCCAGTGGCGCGGACGTTGAGGTTCTCATACTCGTGGTCGGCGGTCTCCAGCAGGTAGGGAATCCAGCCGATGCCGCTCTCAACGATCGTCACGTTGAGGTCGCGGAAGCGGTCGAGGACGCCGGAGAAGAGGACGTTGGTGACGATCTGCATGTGCGACGAGATGGAGCGGGTGGAGCCCATCGCGATCCTGGTGCTGTCGTCGTAGCCCGGCCAGGCCTCGAGGATGGGCACGGCGCCGATGTGCAGGCACATGGGAACGCCGAGATCGGCGCAGGTGGCGTAGACGGGGTCCCATTGGCGGTCGTTGAAGTGCGGGAGGCCGAAGACCTCGGGGGCGCCATGCCAGACGACGGCCTTGTGGCCGTTGCTGACGGCGCGGCGGATCTCGTCGCACGCGGCCTCGACGTCCCACATGGGCACGATGGCCTGGGAGATGAAGCGGGGGCTGAATCCGGTCCATTCTTCGGCGAGCCAGTCGTTATAGGCCCGGAGGCAGGCGAGGCGGAACTCGTCGCGGCCGCCCTGCTGGAAGTTCTGGTTGGTGATGCCGGCGACGTTGGGGAAGAAGGCGTGGGTGTCGACGTGGTCGCGGTCCATTGCCTTCAAGCGCTCGGCGGGGACGTAGGTCTCGCGGGGGACCTCCTCCCAGCGCTGGGGCTCGGCGTTGCGCGGGGTCATCGCGGCGGCCACGCTGGCGACCTTGTGGTTGGAGAAGCGGGCGAGCTCGCCGCGGATGAACCAGTGCTCGGTGCCGTCGGGTAGCTCGGCGATGTGGGGGATGTCGTCGCCGAATCGGGCGGCGGACATCCGGTTCGTCCAGACGTCGCGGTCCTCTTGGATGTGCTCGTCGGTGGAGACGACGCCGAACTTCAGATCCAGCGTAGCCATCGCGCGTCACTCCCTTTCTCCGGACGGGCCTCTCGCCGGATAGGGCGGGAGTACCCGCCCCGTCCTCTCTCAGTCTCCCCCGTGGGGAAGAGGTGTGTGGCCGCGATAGTACGGCGGCGCTGAGGGAGCGTCAACGCGCGGGGAAGGGTCAGTTGTAGGCGGCGCTGACCGGCGCGTCGACGTCGAAGGGGCTGTTGTAGCCCTCGCGGTCGCAGAACTCGCGAACGGCGGGGATGACCTCCTGGCCCATGAGCCGGATGCAGGTCTTGGAGTCCTCGTGGTTGACGCGGCCGTCGTTGCCCCAGAGGCAGAGAATGCCGAGTTCGTTGCGTTGGATCACTTCCTTCAACTGCTCGATCATCTGGTCGGGGGTGCCGTAGAGAAGCGTGCGGTCCTTCAGGCGCTGTTCAAGCGGCGGCGGTTTGGGACCGGGCCGGCGTCCCGCGGCCACCTGGATGAGCGGGTCGCGGTTGCCCGGCGAGCTATAGCCCGACGGCGTGCCCCAGACGGGGTGCGTCAGACCGGTGAACTCGCCCGCCATCCATAGGAACTCCTGGGCGTTTTGGTAGGCCTTCTCCTCGGTCTCGGCGACGTGGCACTGGAGCAGCACGCCGAAGTTCTCGGGGCCGGGCTCGTAGCCGACCTCGCGGGCGCCCTCGGCGTAGAGGGCGCGGATCTTGCGGTTGGTCTCGTAGTTGGTGTTGAGGCCGATGTACGGGTAGCGGTGCTTGGCGGCCCAGGTGACCGTCTCGCGGCTCGAAATGCCGGGGATGAAGATGCGGGGGTGCGGCTTCTGCAGCGGCACGGCCCAGGGATTTACGACGCGGAACTGGTAGTGACGGCCCTCCCAGCGGAAGGGGCCGGGCTCGGTCCACGTCTTGATGAGGAGGTCGTGAGCCTCCTCGAATCGGTCGCGGTTGTGCAGCGGGTTGACGTTCGCCTGGATGTTCTCGACGCCTCCGCCGCGCACCAGGCCGGAGACGAGCCGGCCCTTGGAGATCATGTCAACGATGGCGAGCTCTTCCGCGGCGTGCACGGGGCTTTCGGTGATGGGCAGGGGGTAGCCGAGCAGCACGATCTTCACCCGCTCGGTCATGGCGGCGAGGATCGAGGCGAAGATCATGATGCGCGGCGACATGCAGAAGGGCGCGGTGTGGTGCTCGTTGAGCATGATGCCGTCGAAGCCCACCTCGTCGACAAGCCGGTACTCCTCAAGCCGCTCGTTGTAGAGGCGGCTGCCTTCGACGGGGTCGAAGTACTTGTTGGAGAACATGAGCGCCGTCACGCCGAGCGAGCGTCCGCCGCCGATGGAGACGCGCTCATCGACCTTGTCCTCGGGATAGGCATTCATCGGCTGCTCGGTGAAGTACATGAAGTGCATCGAGTGTTCTCCTGGACTGGGGGTCGCGTTCGCGGGGTGGTGTCAGGCGAGGTGGCCGATGCAGAGCTCGGCGAGCTCGGCGGGTCGCTCTAGGTCGAGGGCGTGGCCCGCGGGCAGCGTCTCCAGGCGGGCGTTGGGGAGCGCGTCGGCGAATGATCGGGCGCAGGCGTTGGGGACGACGGCATCCTCAGTCCCGGCCACGACCAGCGCCGGGGCGTCGACGCCCGCGAGGAGGCCGGGGAGCGCGCGGTTGTACATGTAGGGGCGCCAGGCGATGCGCGTCGACATCTCCCGGTCGGTCTCCCACGCCTCCAGCTGCTCGAAGGGAGGCTCGGCGCCGTAGACCGCTTCGAACACCGCCGGATCGCTGAACATCTGCTTGGCGTAGGTCTCGGAGTTCACGAGGAATTGGTCGAAAATCTCGCCCTCGGTGGGCAGGATACCCATGGGATTGACTAGGACGAGCGAATCGAAGCGGCCGTGGTCGAGCGTCGCCATTTCGGCGGTGAGCCAGCCCCCGAAGCCGTGTCCGACGACGCGGACTGAGGCGAGCCCGAGCGCGCTCAAAGCGTCCTGGTAGACGCCGGCCACGTCGCGCACGCTTTCGAGCCAGTTCCAGGCCGCGGCGTCGGAGCCGTGGAAGCCGGGATGCGAGGGAAGGTAGACGGTGAACCGCTCGGCGAGCAGCGACTCGAAGCGGCCCCAGCCGGGGTGCCCATTGTCGCGGTGCAGCACAAGGAGCGGGTCGCCTTGTCCTCCCTCGAGCAGGCGCATGGCCCGGCCAAGCACTTCGATTTCGCGCTCGACCGCGGGCGTGGTAGTGGCGGGTGTGGTCACGGATGGTCTCCAATCGCTCGCCGGCGGTCGGGCCGCCGGCACGGCCTCGCCTATGTTGCAACGGAAACGCCGCGAAGGAAACCCCGCCCCGCCTTTCCCGCGGGGACGGTCTGCGTTACGCTTCCCTCCGTGCGGGCAAGCTATCGGAGCGACGCCGGGGCCGTCTGAGGAGGCTGTCATGGACTTCAGGTTCACCGAGGCGCAGCAGCGCTTCCGTCACGAGGTCCGCGACTTCCTAGATGTGGAGCTCCCCAAGACCACCGGCGAGGTCGGCATGGGTGCGGGGTGGTCGCCCGACTTCTCCAAAGCGCTAGCGCGGCGCGGCTGGATCGCCCTTCCCTGGCCCAAGGAGTACGGCGGCCTGGCCCGCGACCACATCGACCAGGCGATCTTCAACGAGGAGATGGCCTACCACCGGGCGCCGATCGGCGCGCACCGCCGCGGCATCTTTTACGCCGCGCCGATCCTGATGATCCACGGCACCGAGGAGCAGAAGCAGGAGTTCCTGCCCCGCATCGCCCAGGGCGACGCCTATTTCTGCCAGGGTTTCTCGGAGCCCAACGCCGGCTCCGACCTCGCGTCGCTCACCACCGCCGCGGTTGAAGACGGCGACGACTTCGTGGTCAACGGCAGCAAGATATGGACATCGGATGCGCACCGCGCCGACTTCATTTTCCTCTCTACGCGCACCGATCCCGACGCGCCGAAGCACAAGGGGATCACCAACTTCATCGTCGACCTGAAGACGCCGGGAGTCACGGTCCGTCCCCTGATCAACATGATGGACACGCACGGCTTCAACCAGGTCTTCTTCGACAACGTCCGCGTGCCGCGGCGGAACCTCATCGGAGAGCGCGACCGGGGGTGGTATCAGTCGGCGCAGCTGCTCGACTTCGAGCGCTCCAGCATCGCCGTCTTCGGCGGGACGCGCCGCACCGTCGAGGAGCTTTCGGAGCTGGCGCTGAACGGGCCGTGGCGGGGCCGGCTCGACCGCTATCGGCGCATCAAGCTTCAACTCGCCGAGCTGGCGATCAAGTGCGAGATCGGCCGGTGGATGGCCTACAACATCGCCTCGATGCAGACCCGTAAAGAGGTACCCAACCGCGAGGCCTCGACGGCGAAGCTCTTCTCCAGCGAGCTCGGTCAGCACGTAGCGGCCGTGGGTATGGAGGTCGTCGGCCTCTACGGCCAGCTAAAGCAGGGCGCACCACACGCCCCTTGGAACGGACGGCTGCACCGCGCCTACGTCTCCGCGATCGCCGCGACCATCGGCGGCGGCACGTCGGAGATCCAGCGCAACGTCATCGCCACGCGCGGTCTCGGCCTGCCGCGGTAGAGGGCCGCGGGCTCGCCATCGGCAGGGAAAGAGGAAAAACGATTCTTGAAATCGAGCGGCGGTCCCTATTCCACCGCGAAGGATCGTCGGGTACACTAGAGGCCGTGCGTCAGCCCTCGTCCCTCCCGCCGTACTCGACCGCACCGTCCCTGAGCGCCGCGCTCCGGTGGGACGCATGACAGCTTCCCTGATTGACGGCAAGGCAATCGCCGCGGCCATTCTCGACGAGGCCGCCAGGGACGTCATCGCACTCCGCGAAGAGGGCATAAGCCCGGGCCTTGCCGCTGTGCTCGTCGGCGACGATCCCGCCTCCCACGTCTACGTCCGCAATAAGATCAAGGCGTGCGGCCGTGTCGGGGTCGACAGCCGCGTCTTCACACTGCCGTCTTCCTCGACCCACCGCGACCTCCTCGACCTCGTGCACTCCCTGAACCGCGAGGACGCATTCCACGGCATTCTGGTGCAGCTTCCCCTGCCGCCTCACCTCGACCCGTTCCCCATCATCGAAGCGCTCGACCCCGCCAAAGACGTCGACGGCCTCCATCCGACGAACATGGGCTTGCTCGCCGTGGGCCGGCCCGGCTTCGTTCCCGCGACGCCGGCGGGCATCCTCCGCATGCTGCTCCAACTCGGCGTCGACCCCGACGGCAAGACGGTCGTCATCTGCGGGCGGAGCAACATTGTGGGCAAGCCGCTCGCCCTCCTCTTGTCGCAGGAAGTCAAGCACGCAAATTCCACCATCATCCTCTGCCACACGCACACCCACGACATTGGCGCGCTCATGCGCAAGGGCGACATCCTCGTGATTGCCACGGGCGACCCGCAGTGGGTGAAGGCCGACATGGTCCGCCCCGGCGCCGTAGTGGTCGACGTCGGCATCAACCGCGTGCCGGACCCGTCTACGAAGCGCGGCTACCGCCTCGTCGGCGACGTCGACTTCGACGAGGTGAAGGAAGTTGCCTCGATGATCACGCCGGTCCCCGGTGGCGTCGGCCCGGTAACCGTGGCGATGCTGGTGCACAACACGGTACGCGCCGCGCGGCGCGGCTCTCCCGCCTCCCGGCCCGCCGCTCTTTCCTAGGCTCTCTGCTTTACAAAGGCAAGCGCCCGAACCTATAATTCTGGTTACCGTGGGGCGCGGCGCCCTATTCCCTCCTTTGGAATGAGCATCGCGCCGCCTGCTCCCTTTCGACGGGAGCGGACAGGGTGAGGGCTGGCTTTATGACCCAAGAACCTGTCTTCCTTACTCCCCAGGGCATGACCAGGCTCCACGAAGAGCTCGACGATCTGCGGAACCGGCGCAGGGCCGAGGTCGGACGCAAGCTCCAAGCCGCCCGCGACCTCGAGGTCACCGGCGACGCCCTGGTGGACGACGCCGTCGTGGAGCGGGCCAAGATCGAAGGGCGCATCCTCGAAATCGAGAATATCCTGAAGCACGCCCAGGTGGTGCGGCACGACCGGCCCACGCGGCGGGCCGCCATCGGTTCGACGGTCACCGTGCAGCACGAGGATGGCGCCGAGGAGACCTACACCATCGTGGGCCACCTCGAAGCCGACCCCAGGGCAGGCCGCATCTCCAACGAAAGCCCGATCGGCAAGGCCATTCTCGGGAAACGCTCCGGCGACGCCGCGCGCGTCGCGGCCCCCGCCGGCGCCACGAAGATTAAAGTGCTCAAGGTCGCCTGACCCGCGCACACTCCTCACGTGCTCCCTCCGCCGTCCATCCCGACCGAGAAGTCATGCTCTCCCTCGAACTGATTCGCCGCGACCCCGACTCCGTTCGCGCCGCGATGGCCCGGCGGCACGAGGACGCCCCCATCGACCGCCTCCTCGAAGCCGACGCCGAGCGCCGCGCCCTCATGACCGAGGGCGAGACGCTCCGCGCGGCGCGTAACGAGACGAGCAAGAAGCTCTCGCGCATGAACCCCAAACCGCCGGAGCTGATCGAGGAGATGCGCGGCGTCGGCGAGCGCATCAAGGAGCTCGAATCAAAGAGCGGCGCGCTGGGGGCGGAGATCGACGAGATCCTCGCCCGCCTGCCCAACGTCGCCGCGGAGAACGTCCCCGACGGCGAGGACGAGAGCGGCAATGTCGTGCTCAGCGAGGACGCCGATCTCCCCACGTTCGACTTCGAGCCGCGTCCCCATTGGGAGATCGGCGAGGCCCTGGGCATCCTCGACTTCGAGCGCGGCCAGCGCATCTCGGGGTCGCGCTTCTACACCCTCACCGGCGCCGGCGCCAAGCTCCAGCGCGCCCTCATCCAGTGGATGCTCGACCGCCACATCGACCAGCACGGCTACACGGAGGTTTACCTGCCCTACATGGTGCGGGAGCAGACCATCTTCGGCGCGGGCAGCTGCCCAAGTTCCGGGACAACCTCTACCGCGACGCCGAGGAGGACTACTGGATGGTCCCCACCGCCGAGGTGCCGATCACCGGCCTCTACGGCGGCGAAATCCTCCCGCCGGGAACGCTGCCGCTGAAACACGTCGCGTACACCGCCTGCTTCCGCCGCGAGAAGATGTCGGCGGGGAAGGACATCCGCGGCCTGAAGCGGGGCCACCAGTTCGACAAGGTCGAGATGTACCAGATCGTCGAGCCCGAGGACTCACCCGCCGCGCTGCAAGATCTGGTCGCCCACGCACAAGACATCGCGCGGGCGCTCGGCTTGCCGCACCGCCTGCTGCAACTGTGCGCAGGCGACCTCGGCTTCGCCGCCGCCGAGTCCTACGACATCGAGGTCTGGGCCGCCGGCTGCGGCGAGTGGCTCGAAGTCAGCAGCTGCTCGAACTGCACCGACTTCCAGGCGCGCCGCGCCAACATCCGCTACCGCACCGAGCAGAAGGCCCGGCCCACCTTCCCCCACACCCTCAACGGCTCCGGCCTCGCCCTCCCCCGCATCATGATCGCCATCCTCGAAAACAACCAGCAGGCCGACGGCTCAATCCTCGTGCCGGAGGTCCTACACTCGTACACGGGGTTCGAGCGGATCGGGGCGGGGTAGGCGGCGCCATTAGCGCGCTCGGCCAGTGCCGGTGTACACTGCCCACTGGGTCGGAGACAGGTAGCCATGAGACAGGTAAGAGCCAAATTCACGAAAGGGACCATCGTCCCGCTAGAACCCCTCGACATGGAAGAAGGCGAAGAAGTCCTCCTAACGTTGGAAGCGGCCCATGAAAGCGCAGAGGCGGAGGATGCCGGTCTAGCCCGGGCCATAGCCGAAGGTCTGACGACGAGACCCGTTAGTAAGCGGCGCGTCCTCGCTGTGCTGCGGGACCGGAATGGAGCTTGAGTTCAGGACTAGCTTCATCCGCGACCTGAGGCGCGTCCGCAGCGCGGACATGCGCAGCAGAATTGAGCGGGCCATCGAAGACTTGGAAGCCGCTTCGACCCTAGCCGAAATCCCGGCCGCCGCGAAAATCAAGGCTGAGGGGCACTACTACCGGATCAGGTTGGGAGACTACCGGCTCGGTCTAGCCCTACAGGACGACATCGCCATTCTCGTCAGATTCCTGCACCGGCGCGACATCTACCGTTTCTTTCCATGATCTGCCCCTAGCCGCCCGGACGCCAAGGGGTTGAAGCGCCATCGTCCGCATTCGCACGCGGCAGCGGCGGCGGTGTACACTCGCCGCGCGTGAGCGTACGGACGCAGAGGAGGCCGTCTTGGCGTATGAGTTCATCCGGTACGAGGAGCTGGCGGAAGGCGTCGCGCTCGTCACGCTGAACCGTCCGGAGCGGCTGAACGCGCTGCATCGGCCGATCCTCGAAGAGGTGGCCGCGGCCGTTGCCGAGATCGAGGCCGACGACGCGATTCGCGTCTGGCTGCTGACCGGCGCGCCCCGTGCCGACGGCCAGCCCTGCTTCTCGGCGGGGGCCGACCTCAAGGCCGCCGGCGAAGGACTGGCCCCTGCGGGCAGCATCGGCTATGAGCTCGCCAACGATATCGACGACATGTTGAAACCCTCGATCGCCGTCGTCGACGGTGTGTGCAGCACCGGCGGCGTCGAGCTCGCCCTCGCCTGCGACTTCCGGCTGGTGGGCGAGGCGGCGCAGATCAGCGATTGGCACCTGAAGAACCTCGGCACCGGACTCGGCGGCTGGGGCGCGAGCACGCGCTGGTCACGCCTCGTCGGCACGACCAAGACGAAGGAGATCGTCCTGACCGGCAAGGTCGTGGGCGCCGAGGAGGCGGAGCGCATCGGCTTCGCCACCGCGATGCACCCGAGCGCCGAGGTCATGGACCACGCGCTGGAAATGGCGCGCACCATCGCGGCGATGAGCCCCGCGGGCGTCCGCCTCACCCTGTCGCACCTCGACCGCAACCAGGACATGAGCCGCGACCAGGCGCTGCGCTGGGCGCAGCTGGCCATGAAGTGGTTCGGGATGTCGGGGAGCTTCGAGGAGCGCGCCAAGCGCGCCATCGAGAAGCGCGAGGGCGGCGGCTAGCGCCGGAGGTAGCGCTCCGGCGGGTCCTCGGCGACGACGCGGTCGCGGTAGAGGGCGTCGACCTCGCCGGCCTCCATTCCCAGCAGGTGTTCGAGCACCAGCCGGTTGTGGTCGCCGTAGGCCGGGCTGTCGCGGCGGATGACGCCCGGCGTCCGCGAGAAGTGCCAGGGCATGCCGCTGTGGATCCAGGCCCCGACGCGGCGGGTGGGGAGCATCATGTAGAAGCCGCGCTCGTGGGCGTGGAGGTCGCTGATCATCTCCCAGTTGGCGAGCACCGGCCCCGCGGGGACGCCCACCTCCTGCAGCCGTCGCGCCGACTCGTAGTGGTCGAGGCCTGCGCTCCAGTCGCGCAGCACCTCGTCGATCTCGTCGTGCCGGGCGCGGCGGCCCTCGACCGAGTCGAAGCGCGGGTCGTCGAGCCGGGCGTCGCTCACGACGTGACGCAGCCGCCGCCACTCGTCGTCCGAACGCACCGTCAGCACCATCCAGACATCCTCACCCATCGAGGGGTAGCAGCCCTGGGGAGCGAACGTGGGGTGGCGGTTACCCCGGCGCTGGGGGACGCGGCCGGTCAGCCCGTATTCCATGAACGCCTCGGAGCAGAAGACGATGCCGCCCTCGTTCAGTGCCATGTCGATGTACTGACCGCGGCCGGTGGCGTCGCGGTACTCGAGGGCGGCGAGGAGCGCGACGGGGGCATGCACCGTGGCGATGGGGTCGGCGTAGTAGTTGGTGGTGTTGTACGGCTGGTCGTCATCGGCGTACCCCGTCAGCGAGGCGATGCCGCACGCCGCCTCGATGTTCGAGCCGAACGCGCTGAAGTCGCGGCCCGGCCCCGTCTGGCCGAAGCCGGAAATCGAGAGCATGATGATCGCGGGGTTGACCGCCTTCAGCACGGGGTATTCCAGGTCGAGGTTGCGCATGACACGCGGCGTGTTGTTCTCGACGACGATATCGGCGTCCCCGACGAGGCGGAGGAAGATGTCGCGTCCCCGGTCCGTCGAGAGGTCGATGGAGACGCCGTACTTGCTGCGGTTCATTTCCAGGAAATAGCTGCAGCGGTCCCAGTAGCGCTCGAAGCCCTGATTGCCGGCGAATTGGCCGGTGCGCGCGGCCAGCCGCGTGGGCGACTCGATCTTGATGACCTCCGCGCCGAGGTCCCCGAGCATCCGGCAGGTCACCGGCCCCGCCCAGTTGTTGGTGATCTCCAGAACGCGAATACCTTCGAGCGGCCCGCGGAATGGCCCCGGCGGCTCTATCGAGGAACGTGGCGTGGGTTTCGTCACCGGTGCGGGTCGCTCCGAGCGCGGCGTC
>DAOUKZ010000093.1:0-9296 GCA_034420775.1 Dehalococcoidia bacterium | reverse complement strand
CAAGGCGTTCGCCCGCTCCGTCATGGAGGCGGCGGGGGTGCGGTGCGCCAAAGGGCGGGCGTTCGGCGACAGCGACGAGGCGGCGGACTACGTGAGAAGCCTCGCCGAGCCGCCGGTGGTGAAGGCCGACGGCCTCGCCGCGGGCAAGGGCGTGGTCGTCGCCGACAGCACCGGCGAGGCCCTAGAAGCGGTGGACGCGATGATGATCGACCGCGCCTTCGGCGAGGCGGGGTCGCGGGTGGTGATCGAAGAACGCCTGCCCGGCGTCGAGGCCAGCGTCTTCGCCTTCTGTGACGGCGAGCACGTATTGATGACGATTCCCGCCTGCGACTACAAGCGGGTGTTCGACGGCGACGCGGGGCCGAATACCGGTGGCATGGGCAGCTACAGCCCGCCGGAGTTCCTCGACGCCGCCGCGGTGGAGGAGGTCGAGCGCACCGTGATCGTGCCCGTGGTGCGGCAGATGGCAATGATGGGCCGGCCCTACACCGGCGTCCTCTATGCCGGCCTGATGTTGCACGAAGGCCAAGCGTCGGTGCTGGAGTTCAACTGCCGCCTCGGCGATCCCGAGACGCAGGTGATCCTGCCGCGCCTCCGGACGGACCTGCTCGACGTTATCGAGGCCGCGCTGGAAGGCCGGCTCGACGAGGTCACGTTGGAATGGGACGAGCGTCCGTGCGTCGGCGTGGTGATGGCTTCCCGCGGATATCCTGGAGTGTATGAGACGGGGCGGCCTATCCACGGGCTCGACCGCGTCGACGAGCCGGCGGCGGTGTTCTATGCCGGGGCGCGACGCGATAGCGAGCGCGTTCTGACCGACGGCGGGCGCGTCCTGCTGGTGGCGGCGCTGGGCGAGGATATCGCCGAGGCGCGTTCCCGTGCCTACGACAACGTGCGGCGGCTCGACTTCGACGGCGCGCACTACCGCACCGACATTGCGGCCCGCGCCGTGGAGCCGCAGCGGGCGTTCGCGGCGGCAGATTTGAAAGAAGGAATAACGAGGTAACGAAAGGGAGTCTGATGGCGCTAGTTTCCGTACTCATGGGCAGCAAGACGGACCAACCGTACGTCGACGAGACGGCGTCGGTGCTCGACCAGATGGGCGTGGCGCACGAGGTGCACGTGATCTCGGCGCACCGGACGCCGGAGAAGCTGCGCGACCATATCTTGGCCGCCGAGGCGGCGGGCGTGGAGATCTTCATCTGCGCCGCCGGCGGGGCCGCCGCGCTCCCCGGCGCGACGGCGGCGTGGACGACGCGCCCCGTGATCGGCGTGCCCCTGCCCACCAGTGAGCTCAAGGGCGTCGATTCGCTCTACGCCATCGCGCAGATGCCGCCGGGGATACCCGTGGCGACCGTTGCCGTGGGGTCGTGGGGGGCGCGAAACGCGGCCTTTCTCGCGGCGCAGATCCTGGGCGCGAGCCACCCGGAGGTCCGCAAGAAATACGACGACTACCGCGCCGGTCTGCGGTCGAGCTAACGCTCGAAGCGCCGGGCGGCCCGGTATAGAATAGAAGCCCCCCGGCCCCGCGCCGGAGTTGCGTTCGAGGTCCACCGATGATCGATAAGTACTCCAGACCGGAGATGGCGCACGTCTGGAGCGAGACCACCCTCTACGACACCTGGCTCGAGGTCGAGATCGCGGTCTGCGAGGCGTGGGCCGCCGAGGGCGAGATCGACGCCGAGTCGATGGAGAAGATCCGCGGCGCGCGGTACGAGATCGACGGCATCAACCGCGCCCTCGCCGAGACGCGCCACGACATCAACTCGTTCCTGCATTCGGTCGCCGAGTCGCTGGGGCCGGAGAGCCGGTTCGTCCACCTCGGCCTGACGTCGAACGACGTCAAGGACACCGCCCTCGCGCTGCAGATGCGGGCCGCCGCCGACCTGCTGGCCGCCGGCGTCGCCGAGCTCAAGCAGGTGTTCATCGAGCGGGCCAAGGAGCACCGCCGCACGCTGATCATGGGGCGGACCCACGGCGTCCACGGAGAGCCGACCAGCTTCGGCCTGAAGCTGCTGGTCTGGGTCGATGAGATGACCCGGCACGAGGAGCGCTTGGCCGCTGCCCGGCGCAACGTTGCCGTCGGCAAGATATCAGGCGCGGTGGGGAGCCATGCGACGGTCCCGCCGTCGGTGGAGGAGGACACCTGCCGACGGCTCGGCCTCGATGTCGCTAAGGCGTCGACGCAGATCACGCAGCGCGACCGCCACGCCCAGTTCGTGCAGACGATCGCGCTCATCGGCGCATCGCTGGACAAGTTCGCCACTGAGATACGCGGCCTGCAGAAGACCGAGGTGCGCGAGGTCGAGGAGCCGTTTGGCGAGGGGCAGACCGGCTCGTCGGCGATGCCGCATAAGCGCAATCCCGAGCTCTGCGAGCGCGTCTGCGGCCTGGCCCGCGTCCTGCGGGGGAATGCCACCGCGGCGCTGGAGAACGTCGCGCTCTGGCACGAGCGGGACATCAGCCATTCCTCGGCGGAGCGGGTCATCCTGCCCGACTCGTGCCTCGCGCTCGACTACATGCTCGACACCTTCACCTTCGTGATGCGCGGGCTGCGCGTCTTCCCCGACCGGATGCGGTCGAACCTGGAGGGGAGCCGCGGGCTCGTCTGCTCGCAGCGCGCCCTGCTCGCCCTGATCGGCAAGGGGATGACCCGGCAGGCGGCCTACAAGCTGGTGCAGCGCAACGCCATGGAGGCGTGGGAGACCGGCGAGCACCTGCGCGATCTGCTCCAACGCGACGGGGATGTCACCGACGTCCTCCCCGCGCCGGAGATCGCCGAGGTGTTCGACTACGACTACTATCTGAAACACGTGGACGAGGTCTACGCCCGCTTCGGGCTGTGACTCCGTCCCAACTTAGGAGGACGGCCTGATGCCGAGCACGCTCACCTCAACGCAGCTTCCTGAACCCCGCAAGCAGGGCAAGGTGCGGGACATCTACGACCTTGGCGATACGCTGCTCTTCGTCGCCACCGACCGCATATCGGTGTTCGACGTGGTGCTGCCGACAGGGATTCCCGACAAGGGGGTCGTGCTCACCGAACTGTCGCGGTTCTGGTTCGAGCGCACCGGGCACATTGTCTCCAACCACTTGCTGGCGATGGGGCGCGACACCGAGAAGGCGAGCGCCTACTACCCCAATCTGCCCGAGGACATCGCGCGGCGGGCCATGATCGTGAAGAAGGTCGATCCGCTTCCCGTCGAGTGCGTGGTAAGGGGCTACCTCGCGGGCTCCGGCTGGGCCGAGTACAAGCGCAGCGGCACCATCGGCGGCAATCCTGCACCGGAAGGGCTCGGCGAGAGCCAACGCCTCGACACGCCCCTCTTCACCCCGACGACCAAGGCGCAGGAGGGCCACGACGAGCTAATCTCGCTGGCCCAGATGGCCGACCTCATCGGCCAGGAGCTCACCGACCGCCTGCACCAATACACCCTCGACGTGTACGGCTGGGGGCGCGACTACGCGGCGGAGCGGGGCATCATCATCGCCGACACCAAGTTCGAGTTCGGGATGCTCGACGGCGAAGTGGTGCTGATCGACGAAGTCCTAACGCCGGACTCCAGCCGCTTCTGGCCCGCCGACGAGTACGCCGTGGGGCGCGGCCAGGACTCGTTCGACAAGCAGATCGCCCGCGATTGGACGGCGTCGACCGATTGGGACAAGGAGCCTCCCGGCCCCGAGCTTCCCGACCACATCGTCGAGCGGACGGCGGCGCGCTACCGCGAGGTCTACCAACGGCTCACCGGGGAGGAGCTTCCGTCTTGACGGCTTACGCCGCCCGCGTCTTCGTCACGCTGAAGCCTATGGTCAACGATCCGCAGGGCCTCACCGTGATGGGCGGCCTGGAAAAGCTGGGATTCTCGTCGGTGCGGAACGTGCGGGTCGGCAAGCTGATCGAGATCGTCGTCGAGGCGGCGGGGGAGGAGGAGGCGCGGCGCGAGGTGGACGAGATGTGCGAACGGCTGCTCGCCAACCCCGTGATCGAGCGCTACGACTTCGAGATCGAAGCCGCCCCCGAGGGCGCCGGATGAGGAAGCGGAGCCTGCGCGACGTCGACGCCGCCGGCAAGCGCGTCCTCGTCCGCGTGGACTTCAACGTGCCGCTCGACCGCGATTCCGGCGCAATCACCGACGACAGCCGCATCCGCGCCGCGCTCCCCACGATCCGCTATCTGACCGAACGCGGGGCGACGGTGGTGCTGTGCTCGCACCTGGGCAGGCCGAAAGGCAAGCCCGACCCCAAGCTCAGTCTGGCGCCCGTGGCGGCGCGCCTGGGGGAGATACTCGGCTCGCCCGTGGCGATGGCCTCGGACTGCGTTGGCGCGGCGGCCGAGGCAGAGGCTGCCGCGTTGCCACCTGGCGGTGTGCTGCTCTTGGAGAACCTCCGCTTCCACGCTGAGGAGGAGGCCGACGACCCCGCCTTCTCGAAGGCGCTGGCGTCGCTCGCCGACGTGTACGTCGACGACGCCTTCGGAGCGGCGCACCGCGCCCACGCCTCGACGGAGGGGGTGACGCGCTACCTGCCTTCGTCGGCGGGCTTCCTGATGGAACAGGAGTTGGATGCGCTGGGCGGCATCGTGGAGTCGCCGGAGCGTCCCCTCGCCGCCGTCTCGGGCGGGGCCAAGGTCAGTGACAAGCTGGCGCTGCTGGAGCACATGGTTGAGAAGGTGGACGTGATGATCGTCGGCGGCGGCATGTGCGCCACGTTCTTCAAGGCGCGCGGCTACGAGATCGGCGAGTCGCTGGTCGAGACGGAGATGATCGAGGCCGCGGCCGGCATCGAGCGGCGGGCCGCGGAGCGTGGGATATCGCTGCTACTGCCCGAGGATGTCGTGATGGCCGACCGGTTCGCCGCCGACGCCTGCGCGAAGACGGTCGCCGCGACGGATATCGAGCCCGGCTGGATGGTGCTCGATATCGGGCCGCAAGCGTTGGCGTCGTTTGGCGCGGCGCTGCGTCCTTGTAAGACGGTGGTGTGGAACGGGCCAATGGGGGTCTTCGAGATGCCGGCCTTCGCCGCGGGCACCAAGGGCATGGCCGAGATCGTCGCCGGCCTCGACGCGACGACCGTGCTCGGCGGCGGCTCGACGGCGCAGGCGGTGTACGAGCTCGGCCTCGCCGACCGGGTCACGCACGTCTCGACCGGCGGGGGCGCGTCGCTGAAGCTTCTCGAAGGAAAGACGCTGCCCGGCGTGGCGGCGCTGCCTGACCTAGAGACGTAACGGGGGAGCGGAATGACGCCCGACATCATCTCGGAGGCGGCCGAAAAGACGCCAAGCAAGATCGTGCTACTCGTCGCCGACGGCTTGGGCGGCCTGCCCGACGCGGAGACGGGCAAGTCGGAGCTTGAGACGGCGCACACACCGAACCTCGACGCCCTGGCGGCGCGGAGCGCGCTTGGCCTGACCGAACCGGTGCGGGCGGGCATCACGCCGGGAAGCGGGCCGGGGCATCTGGGCCTCTTCGGCTACGACCCCGAAACCTATCTCATCAAGCGCGGCATCATGGAGGCGCTGGGGATCGGCCTCGACGTGGGCCCAGGACAGATCGCGGCGCGGGGCAACTTCTGCACCGTCGACGGCGACGGCAACCTCACCGACCGGCGCGCGGGGCGCATCGCGACCGAGCTTTCCACCCCCCTCGCGGCCCAGTTGGACACCATTGAACTCGAGGGCTGCGCGGTCCGCGTCTACCCGGTGCGGGAGTACCGGTTCGTGGCCGTCTTCGAAGGCGAGGGCTTGGAAGACGACGTCTCCGAGTCCGACCCGCAGAAGCTCGGTGTGCCGCCGCTCCCCTTCGAGGCGCTGAGTCCGGGGTCGGCGAAGATGGCGGCGGCCGCCACGGAGTTTGTCGAAAAGGCGGAGTCGCTCCTGGGCGGACGAGAGATCGCCAATATGGTGATGCTGCGCGGCTTCTCCCAGTTCCCCACGGTCCCTTCGATGAGCGAGCTCTACCGCCTCGACCCCGTCGCCATCGCGACGTACCCGATGTACCGCGGTCTGGCACGCATCGTGGGAATGAACGTCGTGGACACCGGGGCCACGTTCGACGCTGAGATCGACACGATGGCCGGGCTCTGGGATCGGCACGACTACTTCTTCATCCACTACAAGGCCACCGACGCCGCCGGCGAGGACGGCGACTTCGCCAAGAAGGTGGTGACCATCGAGGCGCTCGACCGCTGCCTGCCGAGCATCCTGGCGCTGGAGCCCGACGTGCTCATGATAGGCGGGGACCACTCGACGCCGGCCACCCTTGCGGCGCATAGCTGGCATCCGGTGCCCTTCCTGCTGCACTCGCGCTACTCGGGGATGGAGGGTCCGGAGGCCGGGGGCTTCTCGGAGCGGGCCTGTGCACGCGGCCTGCTGGGCCGCTTCCCTGCCAAGGACGCCCTGCCTCTGGCGATGGCGAATGCCCAGAAGTTGTTGAAGTTCGGGGCGTAACTCACCGGAGGAAGGAGACGCCGCATGCGGACGCCGGTGATGGCGGGCAACTGGAAGATGCACACCTCACTTGACGAGGCGGTGGCGTTGGCGTCCGGGATTGCCGAGGGCGCCGCCGGCATCGACGGCGTCGAGCTGATCGTCTGCCCTCCTTCGATCTGGCTCGCCAAGGTGTCGGAGATCGTGCGGGGAGGGTCCGTCCAAGCCGGGGCGCAGAACATGCACCACGAGGCGGCCGGTGCCTTCACCGGCGAGATCGCCCCGGCGATGGTGAAGGAGCTTGCCTCGCACGTCATCCTCGGCCACTCGGAGCGCCGCTGGATCTTCGGCGAGACCGACGATCTGGTCAACAAGAAAGTCCGCGCCGCCCTTGATGTGGGGTTGGTTCCGATCCTGGCCATCGGTGAGCGGGTCGACGAACGCGAGGCGGGGATGACGGAGACGGTCATCGAGCGGCAGCTTCGCGGCGGGCTGGCTGAAATCGATGACCCCGGCGACCTCATTGTCGCCTACGAGCCGGTGTGGGCCATCGGCACGGGCCGGGCCGCGACGCCGGAGACGGCCAACGAGACCATCGCGTTCGCCCGCTCCATCCTGGGCGACCTCTACGGCGGCTCTTTCGCGGACAGGGTGCGCATCCTCTACGGCGGCAGCGTGAACACGGAGAACGTGGCCGGCCTGATGGCGATGCCGGAGATCGACGGCGGCCTCGTCGGCGGGGCCTGTCTGAAGGTCGATTCCTTCCTCAGCCTGGCGCGTGAGGCCTCGTCGGCGCGCGCCTGAGCCGTCCCGTTCTCGTTTGACGCCGCTTCTGGGCGGGCCTTAGAATCGGCTGAAGGAGAGGCCGTTGGAACGAACCGCGGAAAGCGGCACGCTGGTCACCTATCTGGCCGACCCCGCGTCGACGCCGTGGCGGCACGGCGAGACCGAAGGGATCACCTTCAACTGCCAGGTGCTCCTCGACGGCGAGGAGGGCGGCCCGGAGGCAATCCGCTTCCGCTTCGACCCCACCCTGTCCGTCTACGCCCACATGCACCTGACCGCCCAGTTTCAACTGCTGATCGGCGGGTCGATGAACTTCTCGCGGGACGCGCTGAACCTGCGCCCCGTCGGCGTCCACTACACCGACCACAACACGCCCTACGGCCCGTTTTCCGTGGGCGAAGGGCACGACGTGCTCGTGCTGCACCCCAAGCAGGGCGGCCTGATGACGATGGGCAACCTCACGGCACGGCGGGAGATCAACCTCGCTGGCCGCGTGTTGCAGGGTCTGGAGAGCGAGATGGAGTGGACTTCGGTCGAAGGCGCGCCCGGCGTGCGCTACAAGGTGCTCATTCCACACGTCCATGGACCGGAAGTGGTGATGCTGGAGTGCGCGCCGGGGCTGGAAGTGCCCGTCGAGGCGGCGCCCTACGGGCGTTACGAGGTCGTGCTCTCGGGCTCGATGATCGCCGACGGGCGCGAACTCGGCCAGCCGGGCTTCCGCTATACGCTGGGCGAGGAGCGCCCTGCGCCGGTGCAGGCGGGTTCCGACGGCGCGACGCTGATCTTTCTGACGTTCGACGCGAACGCGCTCGAGGGCGGGCTGACCGGCGAGGGAATCGCCCTTGCAGCCGCCGAGGCGATGGCGCAAGCTATTTGAAGATGAACGGGACCGGGAGCGAAGGAGGGGTCATGAGCGAGGCAGTGGAAGCGAAGGGCTACGAGAGCAATGCCGAGGTCCCCGTCGTCGTCTTCGCGGACTTCGTCTGCCCCTGGTCGTACATCGTCCAGGACAACATCGACCGGCTGGCGGTGGAGTACGGCGTCAAGCCGCAGTGGAAGCCGCATTGGCTGCACCCCGAGGTGCCGCCGGAGGGCCAAGCACCCCACGGGACAAGCTCGGAGCGCCGCGACGCGATGAAGGAGTGGATGAAGGAACTTTCGCCGGAGCGGGCGGCCCGCATGCGTTCGCCGGAGAAGCTCCAGTTCAGCTTCCTGGCCTTCGAGGCCCTGACCTACGCCGAGCAGTACGACAAGGCGCTGCCGTTTAAGGCGGGCGTCTTCGAGGCGCTGTGGGTCGAAGGCAAGGACATCGCCAACGTGGAGACGCTGAAGGACGCGGCGGAGGGCGCGGGCCTCGACCCAGAAGACCTCCGCCGCGCGCTCGCAGAGGGCGAGCACCGCCAGCGCACCTTCGAATACGTCAAGGCCGCCCAGCGCGCCGGCATCCACAAGACGCCGACCATGATCCTTGGCCGCACCATGATCCCCGGCTACCACTACTACGAGGTCATGCAGACGGCGTTGGAGAAGCAGGGCGTCATGCCGATGGCTTCGGCAACGGGTTGAATGCGTGGAATGACAGCCTTGGCCCAGGACCGACGGGTGCGGGCGAAGGGAGAGCGATGGAGCCGGTGAGCGCCGCCCTCATGAAGGAGTTCGATTTCTACCGTGCTCACCAAGGGGACATGGTGGCGAAGTACGACGGAAAGGTCGTGGCCATCAAGGACTGCAAAGTCCTAGGCGCGTACGACACCTACCTCGATGCCCTGAAGAGCACCTCGAAACAACACGAAGCCGGGACGTTTCTTCTCCAAAAGGTCAGCGAGGGCGATGCGGATTACACCGCAACCTACCGTTCTCGGGTGACTTTCTCATAGCCACCCCCTGGCCCTTTAGCTTCACGACCTCCCACCCGGGGCTCGTCGATGTCCTGAAGAACGAGTGCACCGTCTCCATGGCGTGGTCACCTGGCGGTGCGGAGCCGGAGCCTCCGACGCATCACTTCACCGCCTTGTGGGATACCGGCGCCACTGTCAGTGTCATCTCGCAACGGGTCGTTGATGTCTGCGGCCTCAAGCCCATAGCA
>DAOUKZ010000092.1:0-27975 GCA_034420775.1 Dehalococcoidia bacterium | reverse complement strand
TGCGCCGGGCATCCGACTAACGTGCCCGGCGCGCGCCTCCCGTGAGGGAGTGTGCGACCTGCGCCGGACATACGGCTAGCGTGCCCGGCGCGCGCCTCTCGTGAGGGAGTGTGCGACCCGCGCCGGGAGGCCCCTCCGGGCCTCGCCGGCGCAAAACACAAAGTTAGAGCTGCGCCCAAAACCAGCCCGGAGCCGTTCCGCGCCCCAAGCGCCGGCCATCCAAACCCGCCGACCCTCCCCTGTAGGGGCGCGTCGCGACGCGCCCGCTTCCCCAATCCCCGCCGTTCGCCTGTGCCCCCGCTGTAGGGGCGATTCGCGAATCGCCCGCCCGCCATGCTAGACTCGCTCGCTGCAGGCCCATGCCCAGGACCACGCTCTACGCAAGCCCCGCCGACGCCGTCGCCGACGTCCCCGACGGCGCAAGCATCATGATCGCCGGCTTCGGCATGGCGGGCTATCCGCAGGCCCTCGTCATCGCGCTCCGCGACCGCGGCGTGAAAGACCTCACCATCATCTGCAACTCCTGCGGCGGGACGCGCGCCGACCGCCTCGACCCCGGCATCCTCATCAAGGCGGGCATGGTGCGGAAGGCGATCGTCTCCATCGGCGTCCTCCCCGGCAACTCCGCCCCGGAGGTCGAGGAGCAGTGGTCCAGCGGCGCCCTAGAAGTCGAGCTTTCGCCGCAAGGAACGCTGGCCGAGCGCATCCGGGCCGGCGGCGCCGGAGTCGGCGGCTTCTACACCCCGGTGGGTGCGGGGACCGACATCGAGGAGGGCAAGGAGAAGCGGACCATCGGCGGTGTGGAACACCTCCTCGAATTGCCCCTCCGCGCCGACTACGCCTTCGTACAGGCGCACCGCGCCGATACCATGGGCAACCTGGTCTTCCGCCGCACCTCCCGCAACTTCAACCCCATCATGGCGGCGGCCGCCGGCGTCACCATCGCCGAGGCCGAAGCCATCGTGAGTCCCGGCGAGTTCGACCCCGAGCGCATCGGGACCTCAGGGGTCTACGTCGACCGGGTGGTGCAGGCCGACCGGCCCTAGAGCGAGATCTCCGCGACCTCGTCGGCGACGAGCAGCTCGGCGCCGGAAACGGCCTGGACCTCGTCCGGCGTCCAGGTAGGCGCCACTTCCACGATCTCCATGCCGCGCGGGGTCAGGCGCAGCACCGCCACGTCCGTGATCAGCACGTCGACGCACGCCCGCGCCGTGAGTGGAAGCGAGCACGTCTCGACGACCTTCGGCCTCCCGTCGGAGGTCGTATGCGTCATGGTGACGATGACCTTCTTGACGCCGACCACGAGGTCCATCGCGCCGCCCATGCCGCCGACTCGGCCCGGCAGGGCCCAGCTGGCGAGATCGCCGAGGCGGGACACCTGCAGCGCTCCTAGCATCGCCACGTCCACGCGGCCGCCCCGGATCATGGCGAACGACTCGGCATGGTCGAGGAAGGAGATGCCCGGCGCCAGCGTCACGGGCTGCCCCATCGCGTTCACCAGGTCCCAGTCGGCCTCTTCCTCGGTCGTGATGGCCCCGTAGCCGACGACCCCGTTCTCCGCCTGGAAGGTGATCTGTTTCCCTTCCGGTATGTAGTTCGCGGCGAGCGAAGGGATCCCGAACCCGAGGTTGACGCACATGCCGTCCTCGAGCTCTTTGGCGGCCCGTAGGGCCATCGATTCCTTATCGAGCCGGAACTTTTCCACGGTTGCCGCTCCGCGACCGGGGCCATTTTACCCCAACGCCGGGGCCATTCCGCCCGCCCATATTTCTCATACGGCGGCGGTTACGCTACAATGTCTCACGCCCGGCGGGGCGCTGCCTCAGGCTCCCCTCCTTATCCAACCATGGCGGCGCGGCGCTCCACAGAGACCTACACCATCGACGTCGACATCGGCGGGACGTTCACGGACGGCGTCCTGAGCGATGGATCGAACGTCCAATGGGCCAAGGTCGACACCACCCCTCACGACCTGACGGAGTGCTTCGTGCGGTGCGTCGAGGAGCTTGCCGACCTCGCCGGCCTCGACACCGCGGGGCTGCTCGCCCGGTGCTCCGTCGTCCGGCTTTCCAGCACGGTGGCGACGAACATGTTGCTCCAGCGCAACGGACCCAAGCTCGGCATCATGGTGACCGAGGGCACCGAGGGGGCGCTCACCGAGGGCGAGGCGGCCGGAGTCTTCGCCGGCATCGTCGACCCGGGCATGGTCGTTGGACTCTCCGAGTCCGTGACGCCGTCGGGCGCGGTCCGGCGCGCGCTGGACGAAGAAGACGTGCGCCAAAAGATGGAGCGACTGCTCGACGACGGGGCCAGAGGCATCGTCGTGAGCCTCGACGGCGCGATCGCCAACCCCGCCCATGAGCTCCTGGCCCGCGGGGTGGTGAACGGAGAATACCCGCGGCACTACCTCGGCTCGGTACATACCTGGCTGGGGTCCGAGCTGAGCAGTGGCGACGACCCGCTGCGCCTCCACACCGCAATCCTCAACGGCTACCTCCACCGCGGCGTGGCGACCTCGCTCTACAAGTCGGACGAGCTGCTGCGCCAGGCCGGTTTCAGGCTCCCCCTCCTGGTAGCGCACTCGCGGAGCGGAACGGCGCGCGTCGCTAAGACCACCGCGCTCAACACCTACAACTCCGGCCCCGTGGCCGGCCTCGTCGGCTGCGCAAGGCTGGCGAAGGAGCTCTACGGCATCGACGACCTCGTCTCCGTCGACGTTGGCGGCACCAGCGTCGACATCGGCGTCGTAGCCGGCGGCGAGGTACCCTTCAGCGCCGAGCCTGCGGTCCACGGCATCGCCGTCGGGACCCCGATGATCGACGTCGAGCCCGTCGGCGGCGGCGGCGGCGGCATCGTCAAGGCCGACGGCGATTCCGGCGACGTCAGCGTGGGGCCCGAGAGCGCCGGCGCCCTTCCCGGCCCCGCGTGCTACGGCCTCGGCGGGAACGACGCCACCCTCACCGACGCCGACGTCATCCTCGGTAACATCAACCCCGATTTCTTCCTCGGCGGCAAGCGCTCCCTCGACGCGGAGCGCGCCCGCGGCGTCTTCCAGCGGCGGGTCGCCCGCAGGCTGAACGTCTCCCTCGAAGAAGCAGCCGACCGGGCCGCGCGTCAAGCCGAGCGCGATGTGGCGAAGAGCCTCGCCGCCGCCCTCGACGCCCGCGGCCTCGACCCCGCCGGCGTCACCATGTTCGCCTTCGGCGGCGGCGGAGGCCTCCGCTGCTGCGGCTATGCCGAAGCGGTCGGAATCCGCAAGATCATCGTCTTCCCCTTCGCCGGCGTGGCGAGCGCCATGGGCGCCTCCTTCATGGACGTGGCCCACTTCTACGACGCCACCTTGAACGTCGACCTCGACGGGGCCGACTCCGTCACGCGCTACAACGAGGCCATCGCCGACCTGAAGGCCCATGCGGCGCGCGACATGCTCGGCGAGGGCTTCGAAGAAAACGAGATCGCGTTCGAGGCTGAGGCGGTGATCGAGGCGGGCGACGACCGCCGCACCGTTCCATCGCCCGTCGAGGCCCAATCGCCGGAGCAGTTCCGAAACGGCGCCGCCACGTTGGGCCTCAGGCTGCGCTCGGTGACCCTCCGCGCGGCCTGCGCCACGCCCCGCGTCGCTATCAAGGAGCGCAAGCTCGCGGGGCGCAGCCCCAAGGCGGCGTTGAAGGGCGAGCGCGAGGTCTACCGCGATGGCGCGTCCGCTACCTCGAAGGTCTATGCGGCGGAGAAGCTGAAGCCGGGGAACGCCGTCGAAGGCCCCGCGATCATCGAGGCCGCCGATACCACCGTCGTCGCGCCCGCCGGCTGGACGTATAGCGTCGACGCCTTCGGCAACGGCGTACTGGAGCGTGCGTCATGAAGGTCCGCATCACCGAATACCTCGACATCGACCTCAAGCGGGAGCTGTGGATGTGCAACCGCTGCGACGAGGATCTCGGCCCGGCGCGCGAGAACTACAAAGAGTTCATGCTCGTCTACGCGCGCGACCCGAAGACGGTGCACCACCCGCACCTCGACCCTGAGAAGTACCGCTACACCATGAGCGCCGACAAGGAATGGGTCCGCATCCTGGAGTTCTACTGCCCCATCTGCTCGGTGATGATCGAGACGGAATACCTTCCTCCCGGCCATCCCATCACGCGTGATATGGAGCTCGACATCGACGCACTGAAGCGCAAGCACCTCGGTCCGGACGGCGCGGACTCATGAGCTTCACCATCGACATCGACATCGGCGGCACGTTTACCGACTGCGTGCTCGTCGGCCCCGGGGGCATCATGCGCAGCAAGACCCCCACCACTGCCTACGACCTGAGCGTCGGCTTCCGCCGCGGCATCGAAGACCTGGCCCGGCAGGTCGATCTCTCCTCGGAAGATCTGATCGAGCAGTCCAACGTCATCCGCTATTCGACGACCAGCGGGCTCAACACCCTGCTGCAGCGGACGGGCCCCAAGCTGGGTCTCATCACCACCGCCGGCCACGAGCACGTCCTCATCATCGGACGGTCGCGCCAGTGGGCCGACGGCCTTCCGGTGCAGGAGCGGCGCCAGCTCCACAGGGCCGTGAAGCCCGAGCCGTTGATCCCCCTCGACATGACCGTCGGCCTTCGCGAGCGCATCGACATGAACGGGAACGTGCTCATCCCGATCGACCGCGAGGACGTGCGCCGGAAAGTGCAGCACCTCGTCGATCAGGGCGCGCAGGGCTTCATCGTCTCCCTGCTCTGGTCGTTCCGGAACCCCGCCCACGAGCAGCTGGTGCGCGAGGTCATCGAGGAGGAGTACCCCGACTACTACCTCGGCGCGATGCCGATCATCCTCTCCAGCGACGTGCAGCCGAAGCGGCACGAGTACACCCGCTCGAACGTCGCCGTGCTCAGCGGCTATCTCCACCGCGACATGAGCGAGCAGCTCTCGCTACTCACCGAGCAGCTCCGGGACTACGGCTACCGCAAGCCGCTCTATCTGCTTAACAACATCGGCGGCGTCGCCAAGGTTCCCCGCACGCGCGCCATCGACACCTTCGGTGCCGGCCCCGTCGCCGGCCTGATGGCCAGTGCCCACCTCGCCCGCATCTACGACCTCCCCCGCGTCCTGGTGACGGACATGGGCGGCACCAGCTTCGACTACGGCATGGTCATCGACGGCCAGTGCCAGTCCTACGTCGACTGGCCGGTCATCGACCGGTGGGCCACCGAGAACACCATGCTCGAGGTCAGCTCCATCGGCGCTGGCGGCGGCTCGGTTGCCTGGACCAACGAGGCGTTGGCCGGCCGGCTGGAAGTCGGCCCCAAGAGCGCCGGATCGAACCCCGGCCCAGCCTGCTACGACCTCGGCGGCACCGAGCCCACGGTCGCCGATGCCGACGTCGTGCTCGGCTTCCTCAACCCCGACAACTTCCTCGGCGGCAGGATGCCGCTCAACCGCGAGAAGGCGGTGCAGGCCATGGAGCAGCTGGGCAAGCCCATGGGCGCCTCGGCCGAGGAGGCGGCGGCGATGGTCAAGGAGATCATCGACGCGAGGATGGGCAACATCATCGTCAAGGAAATCTCGCTCAGGGGACACGCCGCCGGCGACTTCGTCCTCTTCGCCTACGGCGGCGCGGGGCCGACACACTGCGCCGGCTACAACGGGCTGCTCAAGGCCCCCAAGATCATGACCTTCCCCCACGCCAGCGTCTTCTGCGCGCTGGGCGGCGCGATCATGGACTTCCGCCAGCGCTACGAGGCCTCCCGCCAGGTCACCATGTTCGACCCCGCGAAGTCGAACCCCTACCTGGACGACCTCGACGATTTCAACCAGGCCGTCAGCGCCCTCCAGTCCATAGCCATTCAGGACGTGCGCGGCGAGGGCTTCGAGCCGGAGCAGGCCGTCTTCGAGCTTGAAATGGACATGTCGTACGCCCGGCAGCACAACGTGATGCGGGTGCGCTCGCCGGTCGTCACCCTCGAATCGCCGGAGGACGTGCAGGCGGTGTGCGAGGCCTACACCCGGGCCTATGTCAACCGCTACACGGACGCGGCGCTCGAGCCGGGCTCGCCCATCATCATCCATAACTTCTACCTCTTCGTTACCGCGCCGCTGGAGAAACCGCGCCTGCCCACCTACCCGCGCGGCGGCGAAGATCCCGGCGCGGCGCATCTCGGCGAGCGCCAGGTCTACTGGCCGGACGCGAAGAGCCGTCTGGCGACCGGCATCTACGACGCCGACAAGCTCACGCCGGGGAACTTGGTGCGCGGCCCCGCCATCGTCGAGGCCCCCGATACCACCGTCATCATCCCTCGCGAAATGACCTACACGCTCGATGAATACCTCACGGGAATCATGGAGGAGCGCTGAGCCATGCCGGTAGACCGCGACGTCCTCGACCAAATCGGGCTAGAGCCGGCCTCGCAGGCGGAGCTTGACGCCGCCGACGCCATCTCTCCGAGCGAGTTCTCCGTCTATATGACGCGCATGGAGCTCCTCTGCGAGGAGATGAAGCAGAACCTGGTCAACATGGGTTTCGCCCCCCACCTCGAGCTTTCCGACTGCATCGTGCCCGTCTTTTCGGCGAAGGGCGATCTCGTCATCGGCTCCGGCGGCACCTACCTGCACGCCGCGACGGGCGCGATCCCCATCAAGTACATGCTCAAGCACTTCACCGACGACCCCTCGGTGGGGATCAATGACGGCGACCTCTTCCTGTGCAACGAGCCGATCTACGGCGGCATTCACCTGCCCGACTTCATCACCTTCATCCCCATCTTCTACGAAGGCGAGATCATCGCGTGGGGCGCGGCCTGCAACCACGAGCCCGAGGTCGGCGGCGGCGAGCCCGGAGGCTACACGCCGGCGGCGAAGTCGAGGTTCGAGGAAGGTCTGCACGTGACGCCGGTGAAGATCGCCGAGAACTTCACCCTGAAGAACGACATCTCGGAGATGATGGCGTTCATGGTGCGCGACGAGCGCATGTTCATGGGGGACATGCGCGCCCGCATGGCCACCTGCCTGAAGATGCGCGAGCGCATCCTCGAGCTGTGCGAAGAGAAGGGCAAGGACTTCGTCGTCGGCCTCATCCGCAAGATGCTCGACACGATCTCCGAGGCCGCCAAGGACCGCATCCGCTCGATGAACGACGGCATCTACCGCACCGCGTACTTCTTCGACACCGTGGGCGGCATCGAGCACGCCCTCAACGTGGCGCACATCGCGATCGACAAGAAGGGCGACTCCCTCACCATCGACATGACCGGCTCGTCGCCCCCGACGGGCACGGCATTGAACGCGAAACCCCACATGGTCCGGGCCCTGCTCGCGGCGGACCTGATGCAGTACCTCTTCTCCGACCTGCCGGTCAGCGCCGCCGTCCTGCAGCCCCTGAAGGTCATCGCGCCGGAGAACACCTGGGCCAATCCGCCCGACGAGGACGCGATCTCGACAAACCTCCGCCTCCTCGGTCCGGTCACTAACTACATGCACACCTGCTTCGTCAAGATGATGTTCGACAGCCCCTACCGCGACTACATCATCACGCCCATCGGCACCGGAGGCGGCCAGGGTCACTTCCAGGCGGGAGGGCGCGACCAGTACGGCCGCGTCTTCGGCTACACCCGCATCGAGGTCTCCAACGCCTCGGGCAACGGCGCAACCGTCGAACGCGACGGCACGGACGCCGCGGTCTTCTGGTACGCCGGCTTCGGAGATTCCCGCGACATCGAGTGGGTCGAGACCCGCTACCCCTATCTGGCGCTCTTCCGGACGATGATGACCGACCAGGCCGGCTACGGGAAACACCGAGGCGGCGACGGTGTGGGGATCACCTACATCATCCACGGCGCATCCTCGCCGCTCCGCATCGTCCACGCCAACAGCATGACCCAGTTCTCGGCGGAGCCCGGCATCATGGGCGGCTACGCCGGCGGCAACGCACCCTTCCTGGAAATCCGGAAAATCCCGTGGAAGGAGCTTTTCGACGATCCGAGCATCACGCTGCCGCGCACCTTCCACGACATGCTCGACGCCCAGGACCTGATCCCCTCGTACCCCACCCAGATCAGCTTTACCGAGCTCTTCGCCAACGGCGACGCCATCGGCGCGGTGGGACACTCGGCCGGCGGCTACGGCGACCCCCTCGAACGGGAACCCCAAGCCGTGGCGGCCGACGTCAAGCAAGAGATCTGCTCCCCGTGGACGGCGCAGCACGTCTATCACGTCGCGTTCGACGAGGCCACCGGCTTGGTGGACGAGAAGAAGACCGCCCGCTTGCGCTCCACCGAGCGCGCCGCCCGCCTCAAGCGCGGCAAGCCGTACCACGAGTTCCTGAAGGAATGGGAGCAAGAGCGCCCGCCCCAGGAATACATGCACCGCTACGGCCCGTGGCCCTGGGCCATCACCGGCGAGTCCTCCACCAACGGCGCGGGGTAGCCGGTGCCCACCTCCCGCGAGCGGTTCCGGGCTCTCTTCGAGGGCAAGGCCGACCGACCGCCGTTCGTCCCGCTCATGGCGTCCGCCGCCGCGCGCCTGATGCAAGCGCCGTTGCGCGACGTCTACGGCGACGCCGGGGTCATGGCGAAGACCCTGCGGGACTGCCAAGCCCTCTTCGCCTACGACGCCGTCGTCGTCTTCCCCGACCTCACGCTCGGCGCGGAGGCCCTCGGCTGCGCGCTGGAATGGCCTGACGACGGCCCGCCGAGCGTGGCGGAGGGCCTCGCCTCGTTCGAGACGCTCGATGCACGCCCCGAGGGAAGCATGGCCGCCGGCGGGCGGATGCCGGCAGCCCTCGACGCCGCCGGGCAGCTCGTCGAGACCATCGGGCGGGGCTGCGCCGTCCTCGGCGCCGTCACCGGCCCCGTCACGCTGGCACGACTCACCTTATCGCCCGCCCTTCTTGAAGGAGATGCCGGCGTTCGAGCCGTCGAGCGGCTCGCCGCGGAGAACCTGACCGCGGCGCGGGCCTTCTTCGAGCGCCGCGTCGACGGCGTCGTCGTGCTCGATCCCGACTTGGGCGAAGCGCCGCCCGCCGTCCACGACGCGCTGACCAAGGCCTTCCGCACCCTCCGCAACCTGGCGCAGTTCTACGACGGCCGCCTGCTCCTCGCCACGCGCGGGCCGGCGCCCATCGCCTCATCGCTCGACGCCGACGGCCTCAGCCTCGGTGGCGTGGAGGTGGACGCGCAGCAGGGCCGAGCGCGGGGCGCCGCGATCGCGGCGGACGGCTGGGACGATGTCGAAGAGGCCGTAGGCGCAGTCTTGGAGGACGCGGACGGCGGCCTCTACCTCACCACCGACGGCGAGGTCCCTCCCGGCACCCCCGCCGACAGCCTCCACGACGTCATGGACGCCCTGGAGGGGTAGCCCTGGGTTCACCCCCGTTGGGCTGGAAACAGGAGTACATTTGTCCCCTGACCAACGATGGCCACAGGAGAGTAGACTTGGCGCCTCCAGATAGGCGCCCAAAGCAAAGGAGAGGGCAAACGTGGCGGCGTACGTGATAACCGATGTTGAGATAACGGATGCGAGTCTCTATGGAGAGTTTCGTGAGCGGGTGACCAGTACCGTCGAGGCTCACGGCGGCAGATTCGTGGCGCGTGGTGGTGGGCTTGAGGTGGTACTGGGCGATTGGACGCCCAAACGTCTCGCTATCCTCAAGTTCGACAACCTCCGGCAGGTCCATGCCTGGCTGAGCTCGCCGGAGTACACCGCGCTCGACGACATTCGCTCTAGGTCTTCCAACATCAACATGGTGGTAATCGAGGGCTTGTAGTCCCTCGCCCCTTCTGTTGGAGGAAGGCAACTCATGGCCAAGATGAGCGGAGGAGAAGCCCTTGCGAGGTCCCTTGTAAGGGAAGGCGCCAAGGTCGTGTTCGGGATCCCGGGCATACAGATCTACGGCATTGTGGCCGCGCTGCGGGACGAGCCCGGCATTCGCATGATCGCGACCCGCCACGAACAGGCGACGACGTACATGGCCGACGGCTATGCCCGTGCCTCAGGCGAGCCGGGGGTCGCGCTGGTGGTCCCCGGCGTGGGTCTCTACAACGCGGCGTCCGGCCTGACCAACGCCTACTCCCGCTCCACGCCGGTGCTCCTCATCGCGGGTCAGGTGCCGCGCGGCGCCATCGGAAAGAACGTCGGGGCCGTGCACGAAATCGCCGACCAGTCCGGCACGGTGCGCTCCGTGACCAAATGGCGGCGACAGGCATCCAGGCCTCGTGAAGTTCCGGACGCCGTGTTCGAAGCGTTCAGGCAGATGCGCACCGGCCGCCCCCGTCCGGTGCTGATCGAGATGCCGCCCGAAGCCGGCGTGGAGCGGGAGGAAGTCCAGCTGCGGAGTCCCGCCCGTATCTCAAGGATCGTACCCAGCCCCGAAGACCTTCGGGAGGCCGCCCAGGTCATCTCGAAGTCCAGCACTCCCCTGATATACGCCGGCGGCGGCGTGGCGCGCTCCGACGCCGAAGCAGCTCTGGTCAAGCTGGCCGAGGCGACGAACATACCCGTCGTAACCTCCAGTGGCGGCAAGGGGACCATTCCAGACGGCCATCCGCTGTCCTACGGCTCCTGCTTCAGTCCCAGGGGCGAGAGACAAGAGATGAACCAGCTCTACGAGGTGATGCAGTCCGCCGACGTGGTGATAGGAATCGGCGCGCGTTTCTCGCTCGGCAATCCGGCGGGCGAGGCGTCCACCTTGGTGAACATCAACATAGACGACGCAGACCTCACGAGACACCAGGCGAACACGGTGCCTCTGCACGGCGACGCCAGGGCGACAATCGAAGCATTGCTTCCCTACCTCATTGAGGCTGGGGCGGGAGAGCGTCCGTCGCCCGTCGAGGCGGTCAGCGCGGCACGCAGACTGATAGCCTACTACGACATTCGGCTCAGGGAGCCGCAGTACGCGGTCCTGGAGGCTATGCAGAGGGGCATCCCCGAAGATGCCTTCATCGTCTGGGACGTTACGCAGTTCGGCTACTACGCCCGTACCCACTACCAAGTCAGCAGCCCGAAGACGTACATCGACTCAGGCTACTCGTTCAACCTCGGCTACGCCTTTCCGACCGCGCTGGGAGTCAAGGTGGCCAAGCCCGACCGACCGGTGATCTGCATGACCGGAGACGGAGGGTTCATGTTCAACTCCTCCGAGCTATCCACCGCTCTGCAGTACGGCATCAATGTCGTGACCGTGGTCTTCAGAAACGACTCCTACGGTAACGTCGCCCGAGACCTCGACGACGCGTTCGGCGGCGCCTATGGGACCGACCTGCACAACCCCGACTTCGTCAGATTCGCGGAATCGTTCGGCGCAGTCGGCATGAGAGCAGACGACCCGATGGAGTTGGAGAGGTTGATTCCCCTCGCGTTGGAGCGGCAGAGTCCGGTCATTATCGACGTGCCCTTCGGCGAGATGCCGATACCGCGCGTGCCACAATTCGCGCCGTTCTACAGGCTGCCCTGGACCATGCCCCAAGAGGGCCTCATAGAGTCCTGATGCGCCGCCGCAGGCCCGAGGCCCTTGCCGGTGACGTATTCCGGGCAGCAGTGTATCGTTTTATGATACACTCCCTGCACAGTGGGCGTGCGAAGTCATAGCACGCCGCCACGGGACCTCGAATGCCTACTGTCCCGGTAGAGGGGCAGTTCCGCTTCGTGGTCTATACGAGGGAAAAGGACTTTGAGCCGCCCCACGTGCACGTCTGGGTAGGGAACGAGGATGTGTGCCGCATCGAGTTGAACGGTGGGACCTACATGGACGAACCTCCGCCCGGGGATTACCGGACCATCCTGACGGCGTATGCGAGGCATGCCATAGAGATCAGGAGGGAGTGGGACCGCATCCACAGGAGATAGCCGATGGAAGCCGTTCTGGTGAGAAACGCCGACCGCATGATGACGGCCGCCAACCTGTCGAAGGAGGGCGTCGCTCTCCGCTTCGCGGATGGGTGCAAGGGCCTCGTCCCCTTCGCCGACATTCCTGAGATCAAGGGGCCCGCGGGCCTCGTGGACCTTGAATTGCCGAACCCCTACGAACTGGTCCTCACCACAACCGAAGGCGAGCGTATCGAGATTCCCTGGGACTTCGCCCGTCACTACTGCGATGAGTCCTACCGGCCGGCCGTCGAGGCGCTCGCCATGCAGGGAAGAAAGGCGCTCGGCGAACGCATCCGCGCCTTCAGAGAGTCCGCAGACCTCACTCAGGAAGCGCTCGCCCACGCGGCCAACATCGGGCGAGTGACGCTGGTCCGTCTTGAGCAAGGAAACCAGTCCCCTAGATTCAAGACGCTCACCGCAATCGCCCAAGCCCTCGGGAGGCCGGTCGAAGACCTGCTCGTACAGCCGGAGTCGTCCCCGCCTTAGACCCGGCTAGATGATCATGATGTCGCGGGTGAGGGTGCCCGACAGGTCGACGGGGCCGTCCTTCTTGATGAGATAGGTGTCTTCGAGCTGCATGCCGCCGAAGCCCATCTCGAAGAAGGGCGATTCGAAGTTGATCGTCATGTCCTCTTCGAGGGTGAAGTCGCCGTGGGGGTACCAGCACCACTGCTCGTACAGCTCCAGGCCGATCACGTGGAACATGCAGAGGCCCTTGCCGGTGACGTATTCCGGGCAGCCGTTCTTCTGGATCGCCTCGACGGCGATGCGGCAGACCTCCGAGGCCCGCGCGCCTGGCCGCATGGCCTCCATCGCCGCCTCGCGGCCCGCCAGCATGCCCTCGTAGTACTGCTTCGCCTTGGCGCTCGGCTCGCCGACTGAGCAAGTCCGGCCGAGGTCGGTCCAGTAGCGTTCGTAGGTGCCCTCGAAGTCGAAGCGGACGAGGTCGCCGGGCTGCATCTGGTAGCCCTCATAGTCCTGGCGCTGGAAGAGCGCCATGCCCATCCGTCCCACGCCGCTGATGCGCGAGGGAACGCTCCGCATCGCGTCCTCCTTGGCGAGGCGGATGTCGTGCTGGATGAGCGCCTCGTTGAACGGGGCCCCCTCCCGCAGGGCGATGACGACGTCCTCGATGCCGCGGAGGTTCGCCTCGTTCGCCTTGCGGATGATCTCGATCTCGTGCGGCGACTTGACCGAGCGGATGTAGCGAAAGGTCTGGACGACGTCTTCGTAGGTGCCCGTGAAGGCGTTCATGCGTTCAAGCTGCTGCGCCACCCGAACGTCGTCGAAGCCCAGATAAGCGTTGGAGAGGCCGAGGTCTGAAAGCGTGTCCGCCAGCGCCTCCATGCGGTCCTCGTAGTTCTTCTTGCGGCCCTCCTCGTACGCGGCGAGGTAGCGCGCCTCCGCCGGCAGCGGCTTGTAGTCCGCGCTCGGCACGACGGGCTCGACCTCGCGCCCCACCGTCCGCAGATTCGGCTTGAAGTCGGCGTCGCGCCAGACGAAGGGCAGCTCGTGGTTGGCGATGATCAGGGTGATCTCTTCCTTCTCGTCGCTGGGGACGATGGCGAACGGCCCGCCGCCCCACAGGTGGGCGTCCGAGCCCCAGCCCGCCGCGTAGTTGAAGTTCGGCCCTCCGCTCAGGACGGCGGCTTCGACGCCGAGCTCCTGAAGAAACTTGCTCGTGCGCTCTCGGTTCATCAACATGACTTTCCTCCTGTTGCGGGACTAGGCCGGCGCGGGCTACGAGGGAATCGCGACGACGTCGATTTCCAGTTGCAGCTCAGGGTAGGGACCGATCTCGTCGGCCCCGATCACCGTCGTCGGCGGCACCTTGCCGTCGTAGATGACCCTGGCGACGCGCTCGAGGGCGGCGAGCTTCGACACGTCGACGAGGTAGAGCACCTGGTGCACCACCCGCGAGATATCCGAGCCCGCCTCCTTCAGCAGCCGCTGGTAGGTGCGGTAGATGTGCCACGCCTGGCACATCATCGTCTCCGACTCCGGATCGTCGTAGTGCGCCAGACCCATGAGCTTGCCGTGGTCGCGGAGCTGGTCGAACGTCACGATGGGGAAGTTCGCCTGGTCGCGCCCCGAGTAGCCGGTCAGGAAGATCAGCGGCCCCGCCTGTTGGGTCATAGGAATCGGGCCGCTCACGATCTCGGGGTACGTCTTGCCGACCTTCTCCCACTCGCCGCCGGGGACGACGGCCACGGAGTCCATGACCGCCGTCGCGGCGGGGTCGCCGCTCAGCCGCCCCGCGCCCATGGTGAAGCCCGTGATGGTCGGCGCCGTTCCCGGGTCCGGGTTGTCGTACGCGTAGAGCGGCACGAAGACGCCGACGTCCACCATGCCCACGCTGGTGCAGAGGTTGTAGCGCAGCATGTCGGTCATCGCCGCGCCCTGGCTCTCCAGCAGCCGCTTCGAGTTCGATCGGACCAGCGCCATCTGCGCCTTGAACGCTTCGAGCGAGATATCGATGTGGTAGTTGCCGCTGGTCAGCGCCGCCGCGCCCTCGTCGTTCACCTCGGCGAGCCGCGTGGGCACGCGGCCCGTCTCCGGGTCGACCCCGTAGAGCCCCGAGGTGAACAGCAGGTCGCCGACGCGGACTCCCTGCGGGTACGGCGGGCAGACCTTTTCGAGTCCTGGCACGTGGACCGCGGTCGTAGTGAGGCCGCCCTCCTCGGGCACAATCGCGACGACCTCGACGACGATGCGGTAGTCGTCGTGGTAGCCGTTGTCGGTCATGCGGGCGATCGTCGTCGCCGGCTTCTCGCCGGGGAAGAAGGTGTGCATCACCCGCTCGGCGTTGCGAATGTCGCGCCAGTCGGTCAAGTACAGCCGCTGCCGCACGATGTGCTCCAGCGACGAGCCCTGCGACTCCAGGATTTGCGACAGGTTCTGGTACACCTGCCACGTCTGGGCATTGATCGGGCCTTCGCGCCCGTCGCCGTGCACCCCCCACGACCGGAGCCCCTCGACGACGTCGTCGGGGAGGTCGGGGAGCTTCCGGATGACCTTGCCGGTCTCCGGGTTCCGGGGCGTCTGACCCGAGAGGAAGAGGAACTGCCCCGCGCGGGTACCCGTGGGCGGTGTGCCCAGGCTCTCAAGCTCGGCGGGGAACCAGAAATCTTGACGGTCCACGTTAGGCACCTCGATTGAAAGAACGGCGCTGCCTTCTGCGCATCGAGCCGAGGCGGCGTCCGACGGGGAGGATAGCATACCGGCCCGCATTTCCGGGCGGCTGGCGCGCTGGACTACCGGAGAAATGGGAGGACGACGTCCGCGATCCGCCGGGGCTCGAACTCGATCACCTCGGCGCCGGTGTCGTCCAGCGTCGCGAGCACGCCGTCGGCGAGCCGCTCGACGACCGCCGCGCCCTGCCTGCCGAGGTGCGCCTCGTCCGCCTTCTCCAACTCGATCACCAGGGTGCGGTTCGGGATGCACCGCACCGTCTCACCGAAGTCGAACGAGAAGTTGGCGTCGTAGAGCGGCCCCAGGCCGGCGCGGGCCTGGAGGAAGTCGATGGCGCGGGCTTCGAGCACCTGCAGTGTCTCAGGAGAGAGTCCGCGCGACGCCAGCACGTTTTCGTGCCACCACACGCCGGTCAAGTTGGTGAAGCCCGAGGTCCAATCGGCGAGCAACGCCGCCTGCTCCGATTCGGCCTCGCCGGTGAAGTAGCGGTCGACGATGGCGTGGATGGCGGTGTCGCGGGCCTCCTTCGTCACGACGATGCTGTGCGTCTCGCCGCACAGGACCAGTTTGGCGACGCGGTCGGGCCATCCCGCGGCGAGGGCGGCCCCGATCTTGTTCCCGGTGTGCACGCCGAAGACGTGCGCCCGCTCGATCCCCAAGGCGTCGAGGAAGCCGGTGACGCTGCGCCCCAAGTCATGCATCGTGACCGTCGGCGGCAAGGGGCCGGAGTTGCCCGACCCCAACGTGTCCATGGCAAAGACCCGCCGCTCTTCGGCCAGCAAGGGCATGAGGCCCGCGTAGACCCGCGACGAGCGCGGGCTAGCATGCAGCAGCACCAGTGGCGTCGCGTCCCCGCCGCCCGCCTCGGCGTAGTGGACCTGTCCCATCGGCGTGGCCGCGTACGCGTGCTTCAACGCCGCACTCCTCGACCGCCTCGCTCGGACGCTAGGACACCAGGCTCTTGACGCGCTGTCCGCCGACCGCGATCACGCCATCCGCATTGAGGCCGCCGATCGCGACAACCCCAATCGCGTTAATCCCGCCGATCGCGACGACGCCGACCGCGTTGACGCCGCCAATCGCGATCATGCCCACCGCATTGACCGGGGAGATAGTCACCAACCCCACCGCGTTCAAGACACTCAAGGCAAGGAAGCCGATGGCGTTGAAGCCGCCCAACGCGATGGCCCCGATCGTGTTGAGGCCCGTCACGATCACGCCAATGGTCCAGCCGTACTTGGTCATGGGCTCTTGCATTCTGGCCTCCTCGATGGAGTTGATGATGGCCTCGCCGGCCTGCCGTCGCAAGCCGGGCGCAATGCTAGCACATCGGGCCGGGGCGGAGGCTATAGCCCCAGAACACCCCGCACCTCGGTCACATGATCAAGGATGTGGTCCGGGGGTTGCAGACCCGCCGGATAGTCCCGGCCGCGTCTGACCCAGGCGGCCTGCATGCCGAAGCGCTTGGCGCCGTCGATATCAGCTGTCGGCGTGTCGCCGACGAAAAGGGCCCGCTCCGGGGTCGTGAGCCCGGTCGCTTCGAGCGCATCCCGGAATATCCTCTGGTCGGGCTTCTCGTAACCCATCTCTCCGGAGACGATGATGAACCGCGCCAGCCGGTCGAGACCCGCCCCTCGGCACTTGCCGCGCTGGCGATCCGAGTCGCCGTTGGTGACGATGCCCCACGGCATCCCACGCTCGTTGAGTTCGGCCAGCATCACGTTGACCTCGGCATCCTGCCTCACGAGACGGTCCATCGCCGAGCCGTACCACGCGGCCAGCGATTCGTCGTCCAGGCCGGTGCCAGGCCACTCGGTGAGCCACCGCTTGCGCATCGCTTGGCGGTCGCCGTAGCCGTCCTCGTCCCAGAGGACCATCGAGTCGAGCGCCTTGTCCCGCGTCACGGTATCCCTGGCGGCGAGATACTCGTCGTAGAAGGCCTCTGCCACGCCGGCGAAGAGGGCCGTCCTATCGAGCAGGGTGTTGTCGAGGTCGAAGACCACCGCTTCGACCGGTGCGGCGTCCAACGTCGGTTTCAGTCCTTTCGCCCGCGGCGCTCACCGCGTTCCCGGCGGGCCGACGCGGACGGTGATGATATCGGTCCCCTGGAACTGCTGGTGCCGCACCGACGATGCGTACCGCCGCAGCAGCTTGAGTGAGATTTCCTGTTCCATCGGCGTTTCTTCGTCATGCTGCTGGAGCTGACGAATGCGGTCCTCCAGATTGCCTTCTCCGCTGTCCCCGCCGATGAACTCCATCTCCGCCACTGGGCCCTCGCTCGCCGCCAGCACGACTAACCGCCGTCCCCCCTCCTCATCGACCTGGTCTTCCTCCGCATCCAGGTCGAGGCTCAAGTCCAGCGGGGCGAGGGTCAGGAGCGTCTCCTCCGCGACGGCACTCAGCCGGTCCTTCATCGCGGAGTCCCAGCCCCGGCTGCGGGCGAACTTGTCGACGAAGTCGTTGAGCTCCGGCAGGACGCTGCTGTCCAATTCCGACTCGAACCGCATGCGGCGCGGGTGGGAAAGCTCCAGGAAGAGGATCATGGCGATCACCGCGATGCCGCCGGTGGTAATGCCGCTTTGGAGCAGTCCCTGCCACACCGGGCCGAGGCTCGGCAGAGCGAAGAGCTTGAACTGGAACGCGGCGCCGATCCAGAAGGCGACGCCCGCGGCGACGATCTTCTGCTTGTTCTGCTCGGTAGCAACCACCGTCTGCATTCCCGACACCATGAGGGTTCCCGTCACCAGGATGAGATACCCCGTCATGACCGGGCCGGGTATGGTGCTGAGCAGTCCCGTCAATTTCGGGAAGAACGCCAGCGCGATGAAGATCACTCCGATGACGTAGCCGACCCGCCGGGAGGCGACACCGGTGATCTGAATAAACGAGACGATACCCGGATTGATGGCGGTTGGGACCCCGCCCGCGACACCGGCAAAGAGATTGGCCGCGCCGGACCCCGAGATCGCGCCTTGCACCTCGCGGAAGTCGACGGCCCGGTCCTCGCGGTGCGCCACGCGCTGGAGCGCGATGCCCTCGCCGTTGGCCTGGATGGCGCTGATCACGCCGAGGAACAGGAAGCCGGGGAGCAGCGTCCAGAAAGCGGTCCCGAAGTCGAGCTCCAGCCCCGGCCACTCGCTTGGCAGGCCAATCCAGGGAGCATCGATCACACGCTGGGCGTCATAGATGCCGAAGGCCGCGGCGACGCCGCAGCCGATCAGGATGCCGATCACCGGCGCCCAGAGCCGCCACACCGGCGAGCCTCGGAGGGTGAGCGCGCCGACGATGACTAGCGTCGTCAGGGCGGTCAACGGCGCCGCCGTCGGCTCCTCCAGCGAGGCCTCGTTCAGGAGGCCGAAGACGACAGAGGCCAGGGTGATCGAGAGGATCATCATCACAGTTCCGCCAACGGTCGGGGTGACGATGCGCCGCAGAATGAACAGCCACCGGGAGATAATGAGCTGGATGATCGCCGCGGCGAGGATCAACGTCGTCAACGTCGCGGGACCGCCGTCCACCAAGGCCGTGATGCAGAACGGGATGGAGAAGGCGGCCGTGAAGAAAGGCAGGACGGTGCCCGCCCCGATCGGCCCGAGCCGCCACACTTGCACCAAGGTCGCAGCGCCGACGACCAGCAGCGAGGCGAAGGCCATCCACACCAGATAGGACTCGCCCCTCCCCGACGCGTTGGCCACGATCACCGGCGTGATCAGGAGGGTGGCGGAGGCGATAAGGCTGAACTGCAGGCCCAGCCCCAAGGAGAGGAGCCAGGGCGCCTTCTCGTTCGCCTCGTACCGGGGATTGTCGGAAGCCGGAGCGGTGGTCAAGATGGCCTCCTCGGGGCACGCCGCCGATTATACTGTCCCCCGCCATGGCCGACGCCCCGCCGGAGGCGATTTCCGCCGACTTTCCATTTCAGTCCCGCTATGCGTCCGTCGACAACGTGCGCCTGCACTACATCGACGAAGGGGCGGGGCCGCCGGTGCTCTTTCTCCACGGCAGCCCGACCTGGTCCTACGTCTGGCGGAACATCATTCCGCACCTGTCTCCACGCTTCCGCTGCGTGGCCCTCGACCTTGCCGGCATGGGCCTGTCGGAGAAGCCGGACGCCGTGTGCCGCTTCTTCGACCACGCCCGCTACCTGGAAGGCTTCATCGCCTCCCTCGGCCTGCGCGGCCTCACGCTGGTCATGCACGACTGGGGCTCCAAGGTCGGTTTGCACTACGCGCGGCGCCGTGAATCGAACGTGCGGGCCGTGGCGCTGCTCGGCTCCATGTTCATGCCTATCGCCTCGTGGAACGATATCCCCGACGACTTCCGCGAGACGCTGCGGGCGTGGCGCGGCGACGCCGGCTGGGACATGATCGTGAAGGGCAACGTCTTCTTCGAGAAGGTCCTTCCGGGGGGCGTGGTGCGGACGCTGACCGATGAGGAGCTCCGCCGCTATCGCGATCCCTACATCCACGAGGCCGCGCGCCGGGTGTTGTGGCAGTGGCCCCGCGAGATCCCCATCGAGGGCGAACCCGCCGACACCGCCGCCGCCATGACCGCCGTCAACGATTGGCTCGCCGCCACGCGAACCCCGATGCTGCTCTTCCACGCGACGCCCGGCGGCCTGGGTCAGGCGCCGATGGTCGAATGGCTGCGGTCGAACGTCGCAAACATCAAGACGGTGCATCTCGGCGCGGGCGTGCACTTCCTGCAGGAAGACCACCCGCACCGCATCGGACGCGAGCTGGCGCGGTGGCTCGACGGCCTCGACTTGTCGTAGGGAGATTGGGCTCGGGCGCTGCGTACCGGAGGGCTAGGTCACGCGGCCGAAGGTGCGCTTCTTTACGTCGAGCAGGACGAGCGTCTCGGTCTTGCGGACGCCGGCGAGCTTCGTCATCACGCTCTCTAGGAACTCGCGAAGCTCGTCGAGGGTGCCGACGAGGACGTTGACGACGAGGTCGTACCGTCCGGTGGAGACCCCGACGAAGGTGACCTCCTCGCGCGCGGTGAGTCCCGCCGCCACGCCATCGAGGGCGTCGGGCTGCACGTCGATGCCGATGACGGCGGAGGTGTTGAGGCCGAAGCTGCTGGGGTTGGGCACGGCACGGATGGTGAGCGAGCCTTGGTCGACCATCATCTTGATGCGGCGCCGGACCGTCGCCTCGCTTACCCCAAGCACGCGGGCGATGGTGGCGTTTGGCTGGCGGGCATCTGCCTGCAGCAGCTCGATAATGCGGCGGTCGGTATCGTCGATTCTCAAGCAGGGACTCCTGAAGCGGGAATTGCGGAAAGCGAAACGGTCGGCAAGAAAGCCGACGATTAGAATACGATTGGCTACCCTTTACGTCAATAAGCGTCGCCCCGGTTAACCGCGCCACGCTCCGCAATAGGTCTTCGCCGGGCCAGGCCGTGACGCTCGCGCTCATCCAGGGGAGACCTTTGCAAAACCCGCCCGCGGTCTGGAATGGGTGAAGCGGGGAGGCTTTTCGCCCCCTCTCCCGCTGGGAGAGGGTTGGGGTGAGGGCGGGGCCTCTCAAACCTCCCTCCCTTTGTGGGAGGGACTGAGGGAGGGTACGCCCCGCGGAGTGGTCTCCTTGAACCGCCTAGACCCATATGCAAGAATTGGGCGGTTTTGCCGGACTCTGGAGGGAATCATGCCGGGAATGTGCGACGGGCTGCGGGTCATTGAAGTCTCGCAAGGGATGGCGGGTGGACTCGCCGGGATGGTGCTCGCCGACGCCGGCGCCGAGGTGATCAAGATCGAGCCCCCGTCCGGCGACCGGACGCGCTCCCAACCCGCGTGGATTATGTGGAACCGGGGCAAGAAGAGCGTCGTGCTCGACCTCAAAACCTCCGCCGGCCGCGCCGCCATACGCGATCTGGCGGCGACCGCCGACCTCCTCATCGCCGCGGTGTCGACCGGGGCGGAGCACCGCCTCGGCATCGACTACGAAACGCTGTCTAAGGCGAACCCTGGACTGGTCCATTGCTCGATCACCGGCTTCGGGCCGATCAAGCGGTGGTCGCACCTCAAGGGCTGGGACGCGGTGGTGAACGCCAAGACGGGGCGCGCCCGGACCTTCGATAAGCAGGCCCCAAAGGAAGGGCCCGCCTTCGCCGCCCTCCCCGCCGCCAGCTACGGCGCGGCCATGTACGCCGTCATCGGCAGCATGGCGGCCCTGCACGCCCGCGACCGCACCGGCCGCGGGCAGAAGGTCGAGACGAGCCTGGCACAGGCCATCCTCGCCTACGACTGGATGTGGCTGCAGTGGCAGATGGACCAGAAGCCGAACCAGCTCTCGAGGCCGCCGGGAGGCTCGCCCACGGCGCAGTACTTCGTGGGCCGGACCAAGGACGGCAAGTGGATCCAATGCGCCAACGCCATGTCGCACCTCTTCGTCAACTTCCTCCTGGCGCTCGACCTCGGCGACCTGCTGGGCGAGGAGCGCTACGCCAACGTCCCCCAGATCCCGGCCGGCCCCGACTTGGAGGAGCTCTACGAGAAGCTGCACGCGCAGATGCAGACGAAGACCGCCGACGAATGGATGGACCTCTTCATCAACCAGTACGACGTGGCCGCCGAGCCGTTCATGACGGCGCAGGACGCCTTCGACCATCCGCAAATCACGCACAACGGAAACTGGATCGAGGTGACGGACCCCGCGGTGGGCAGGGCGCGGCAACTCGGGCCGCTGGTCAAGTGCTCCGAGACGCCGATGGCCCCCCAGGGTCCGGCGCCGGCCCTCGGCGAGCACACCGCTGCGCTCTTGAGCGGCGCGAGGGGAGCGGGACCGAAGGCAGCGGTGAACGGCGCCTCCTCACCCCGATACCCCCTGGAGGGGCTCAAGGTAGTCGAGTTCGCCACCTTCTTCGCGGGGCCGTTCGGCACGGCGGTCCTGGCGGACCTCGGCGCCGAGGTCATCAAGTTCGAAAGCCTGGACGGCGATACGTTCCGCCGCTTTGCGGCCGGAGCGGCCAAGGCGATGCAGGGCAAGAAGTCGATCGCGGTCGACATGAAGAAGCCGGAAGGCCGGGAGATCGCCTACGAGTTCATCAAGGAAGCCGACCTGCTGATGCACAACTTCCGCCCGGGCGTGCCCGAGCGGCTGGGCATCGACTACGAGACGTGCCGAAAGCTGAACCCAAGACTCGTCTATCTGTACGCGGCGTCCTACGGCTCGTCGGGGCCGATGGCCCATCGCGCGGCGATGCACCCCATCCCCGGAGCGATCTGCGGCGGCGCGCTCCATCAGGCCGGCCGCGGCGTTCCCCCCGACCCCGGCGCCCCGATGAGCTACCCCGAGCTGCGGGAGATGTCGAGCCGCCTCTTCCAGGCCAACGAGGGCAACCCCGACGTGACCTCCGCCCTCGCGGTGGCCGCCGCCCTGTCGATGGGCCTCCGCTCCCGCGAGCGGACCGGCAAGGGCCAATACCTCGAGACGACGATGATCGGCTCGTGCCTCTACGCCGAGAGCGAGGACTTCATCCAATACGAAGGGAAGCCGGATCGGCGCCTGCCCGACCGCGACCTCTATGGGATCCACGCGCTCTACCGCTCCTACCGCGCGGCCGACGGCTGGGTCTTCCTGGCCTGCGTCACGGAGAGGGAATGGACGGGCCTGTGCGACGGCCTGGGCCGCGCCGACCTCGCCCGCGACGCGCGGTTCGCCTCATCGGAGGCGCGCTTGGAGCATGACGACGAGCTCGCCGCCGAGCTGGCGGAGGTCTTCGACTCCCGGTCTGCCAACGCCTGGGAGTCGCTGCTCGCGGAGCACGGCGTCGCCTGCGCCGAGGTGTACGACGGCGACGCCTCGACGTTCGCCAACGAGCAGCCCGTCCTCAAGGAAGCGGGCATGTGGGTCAAAGCGAACCACCCGTCGTTGGACGACTATGACCGCTTCGGACCATACATCCACTTTTCGGAGATGGAGAACCGGCTCGCGCCGACGATCTATGTCGGCGAGCACACCGACGAGCTGCTGCGCCGCATCGGCTATTCCGACGAGAAGATCCGGGAGTTGACGGAAGCGCGGGTGGTCACGTCGTCGACGCGCATGGCCGACCCCGACGCCGATTAAAGGAGAGAACACGCATGTTCATCGTTGACGACGAGATCGAGGCCTACGCGGCGGCGCATACGACGCCGTTGCCGGAGCTGTTGGAGGAACTGACACGGGAGACGCACGCGGCGATGCGGGCGCCGCAGATGCTGTCGGGGCAGCTGGAAGGGACGCTGCTCCAATTCCTCGTGGGGCTCTCCGGAGCCAAGCGGATCCTGGAGATCGGGATGTTCACCGGCTTCAGCGCCCAGATGATGGCGGCCGCGCTTCCCGACGACGGCGAGCTGATCACCTGCGACGTCGACCCCAAGGCCGAGGCGATGGCCTCGAAGTACTTCGCGCGCAACCCGCACGGGAGCAAGATCAAGATTCTCATGGGCCCCGCGCTGGAGACGCTGAAGGACGTCGAGGAGCCGTTCGACCTCGTGTTCATCGACGCCGACAAGGAGAACTACTCGGCCTACTACGAGCGGGCCATGGAGCTGCTGGCGCCGGACGGCCTCATCGCCGTGGATAACGTGCTGTGGAGCGGACGGGTGCTCGATCCGCAGCAGGAAAGCGACCACGCCATCGTCGCCTTCAACCGGCGCGTGCAGGAGGACCCCCGCGTACGAAACGTGATCCTCACGATCCGTGATGGACTGATGTTGATTCGCCGCGCCTAGCCGCCCGCGGGCCAGGGAAAGCGGCTATAATGTTGGCGGCAAATCCTGAACTCTTGCGGAGCGTCAGCACCGCGGCGGGAGCCCTCACTCATGGCTGAACCCCTTCGGGTCTTCGCGTATCTCAAAGGCGGCATCGCCACCGCCCCCAGCGCCGGCGAGTCCTCGCTCGGCTACCGGCTGCAGCAGCTGCTGGCGCTGATCCTGACCGGCGTCCCATTCGCGGGCTTCGCCTACGCGATCTACAGGATCGGAGGCGGCCAGTACCCGTCGGCCACCGACCTGGGGCTGTTGGCCGGGTTCTACGTCGCGACCGGCCTCGGCGTAACCGTCGGCTTCCACCGGATGCTGACGCACAAGGCATTCGAGACGAACCCCATCGTCAAGGCCATCCTGCTCATCTTCGGCACGTGGTCGATTCAGGGTGCCGCGATCACGTGGGCCGCGATCCACCAGAAGCACCACGCGAACAGCGATCTGGACGGCGACCCCCACTCACCCCACAACCCCGTGGAGAGCTTCTGGCACGCGCACGTGGGGTGGATGTTTGGGTCGAACCGGGGCGCGCTCGAGAAATACGCCAAGGAGCAGATGAAGGACCCCGTGGTCATGTTCATCAGCCGCACGGCGTTCTGGTGGGCGGTGCTTGGGTTCGTGATCCCCTTCCTCATCGGCGGATGGACCGGCCTCCTCTACGGCGGTCTCGTCCGCGTCTTCCTCATGCACCACTCGACGTGGGCGGTGAACTCGGTGTGCCACATCTGGGGGCAGCGGCCCTTCAGCCTCGGCAAAGACCTCGCCACGAACAACATCTTCGTCGGCATCCTGGCCCTGGGCGAAGGCTGGCACAACAACCATCACGCCTTCCCCAAGTCGGCCTTCCACGGCCTGCGCTGGTGGCAAGTCGACGCCTCGTCGTATGTGATCAGGACGCTGGAGGCCCTCCGGCTGGTCAAGAACGTCTACCGCGTTCCGGAGCGCCTGATCGAGGCGCGCCTCCACGCCGAGGACTCGGCAGGCCCGCCCGCCGCTCCGCCGCCGCCCGCCCCGGCCAAGCAGCCCGTCGGCTCCGCGTAGCCACCTCTTAAACCTCCCTCCCCCTGTGGGGCCATCTCTTAGGCCTCCCTCCCCTTGTGGGAGGGACTGAGGGAGGGCACCCACGCAGGCGATCGTCCACGTAGGGGCGACCCTTTTGGTCGTCCGTCCCCTCCGTGGGGTGATGCGCGAATCGCCCTCCCCTCCGACCTTTCCCCCTTTTGGGGGAAACTGAAAGAGGGCACGCGCCGTCAGGCGCGTCGGAGGGGCAGGGTGGGGGCGGTGCACCCACGTATGTAGCGCCGGAAGCCCCGATTACGTAAAGATCCCCGCTGCGGGAGTCCCCTAAACCTCTCCCCCCCTGGGAGAGACTGAGAGAGGGCCGGGGTGGGGCGCAGGGCGCTGCTCCCCCACAAAGGCGCCCCTACGAACGGAACCGGAAGACCCGCGACGCGATAAAGGCCGCCGCCACGATCCAGGCGGCGAGCAGGCCCAGCTCGAAGGGGAACTCCCAGAAGTTCCGCGCGTCCAGCGCGATGCCCCGCAGCAGGGCGAGCACCGGCCAGAGCGGCAGGAACTCGACGATCGCCCCGAGCACCGACGGGAGCGTGTCGGTGGGGAAGAAGGTGCCCGACAAGAACATCATAGGCAGCGTCACCGCGTTGCCCATGCCCGCCGCGGCCTGCGCGCTCTTGGCGAAGGCCCCGGTGATGAAGCCAATGCTCAGGAAGATCAGGTTCCCCAGCAGGATGATGAGGAAGAACTGGGCCAGGCTGCCCCGCACCGAGCCGTCGAAGAGGAACACGCCCGCGGCGAGCAGTATCGCGGACTGGGCGAGCGTCAGGACGAGGTTCGACGAGATCATGCTGGTGAAGAAGACGCTCACCGGCATCGGCGTGGCAAGAATGCGTTTGAATACGCGGCGCTCCCGGTAGGTCGCCAGCACCGTGGCGAGGCCGATGATCGAGAAGTTCATCACGCCCATGGCGAGCAGGCCGGGCAGCAGGAAGTTGAAGTAGTCCCAGTCGTCCGAGTCCTCGGTGCGCACGCCTTCGGGGGCAAAGATGATGGGCCGCGGCGCGTCGACCAAGTCGAGGTTCTGCTGGTCGAGGAAGCGTTGCAGCTGGCCTAACACGGCGAAGGCGTCGGACCGGGTCTCGTCGAAGACGAACGAGACGGCGGCGGCCCGGCCCTCCTCGACACGCTGGACGATATCGGCCGGTATCGTCATCAGGTAGCGGAGGTCGCCGTCCCGGATCTCCTGACGCGCCATGGCGGGATCGCTGCGCAGGGCGACCTCGAAGCTCTCCAGCGCGTCGAGATCGTCGATGATGCCGCGGGAGAGATCATTGCCGGCATAGTCGACGACGGCCACGGTGTGGACGGAGAGATCGTCGCCGCCGATGTCGAAGAGTCCGAAGGCGGTGACAAAGATGAGGGGAAAGGCCAGCGTCCAGAAGATGGCCTGCCGGTCCCGAGCGAAGGCCTTGAACTGGGTGATGATGGTCGTGACGAGCACGGTCAGGCTTCCTCGGCCAGGGCCCGGCCGGTGACGGCGAGGAAGACGTCTTCGAGCGTGGCGGGCCGCATCTCGATCCGCGTGACCGCGACCTCGGATTTCTCGGCCCAGCGGAAGAAGGCGGGGACGCTCTTCGCCGCGTCGGAGGAGCGGAGCGCGAGTCCGCCGTCGTCCGTCATGCGGACGCCGACGACCGCGGGCAGTGCGTGCAGCTCGTCGCCGGCGACGGGTTCCGGCGTGGGCTCGACGCGCGCCCGCACCTCATGGGGAGCGTCCAGGGCGTCGACCAACCCTTGGGGCGTGTCGAGCGCCGCGATCCGGCCCTCGTTCATGATGGCGACGCGGTCGCAGAGCGCCTCGGCTTCCTCCATGTAGTGGGTGGTGAGGACGACGGTGCGGCCCTCCCGGCGCATCTCTTCGATGAACTCCCAGACGCCGTGGCGCGCGTGTGGGTCGAGGCCCGCCGTGGGCTCGTCGAGGAAGATCACCTCGGGGTCATTGATCAAGGTGGCGGCGATGGTGAACCGCTGCTGCTGCCCGCCGGAGAGGTCGCGGAGGAAGGCGTTGGCCTTCTCGGTCAGGTCGAACTGCTCCAGGAGGCCATCGATGGGCAGGCGCTTGGGATAGAGGCTCCCGAAGAGGTTGAGCAGCTCCCGCACCTTGAGATTATCGAAGTAGGTCGAGGCCTGGAGCTGAATGCCGATGCGCTCTTTGACCCGGCGGGATTCGCGCTGGGGGTCGAGGTCGAGGACGGAAATCTCGCCGGCGGTCGGGTCCTGCAGGCCCTCGATGCACTCGAGGGTCGTGGTCTTGCCCGCGCCGTTGGGCCCCAGAATGCCGAACACCTCGCCCCGGCGCACGGCAAAGGAGATATCGTCGACCGCCGTCAGGGTCCCGAAGCGCTTGGTCAGGCCGCGCACGACGATGTCGTCTTGGGGCACTCGTTCCTCCCGCGCGGAGCCTGCGGCGGCAGTTTGTGAAGTATAGAACATTGTCGCTATGATGCCCCGAGCCTACGACCGGAGAGACGCATGCCCGACACAGCCCCGCCCATCGCCGAGCGCTCGATCACCGTCAAGGTTCCCGGCGGCGAGATGGAGGCCCTGTACACGCGGCGGGAGGGCGGCGACGTTCTCCCGGGAGTGGTGCTCGTCCACGACGTCTACGGCGTCACGCCGCACATGCGCGACCTCGGCCACGCCTATGCCGAGGCGGGGTACGCGGTGCTGACGCCAACGATGTACTGGCGGGGCGACGGGCCGGCTGCGGGCTGGCCGCCCCGGACCGCGGAAATCGCCAAGATCGGCGGCTACCCCGACCTCCGCACGATTGAGGACCTCAAGGCCGTCGTCGGGGCGATGACCCGGCGCTCCGATGTCGACGGCGGGCGCGTCGCCATTGCCGGCTATTCCTTCGGGGCACGGTACGGGCTCTTCGCCTGCGCGAGGGGCGCGGAGGCGGCGGCGCTGGTCGCCTTCTACCCCGTCATCATGTATCCCGTCCTGCACGAGAACCGCCCCGTCCAGCCGCTCCAATATGTCGATGGCCTGAAGGTCCCTGCACTCTTCGCCTACGGCGAGTCCGACTCGCTGGTTCCCTTCTCGCAGGTGACGCTCCTGCGCGACCTGCTCCGCGGCCAGGGCAAGACGCACCAGTTCCACACCTAT
>DAOUKZ010000091.1:0-9174 GCA_034420775.1 Dehalococcoidia bacterium | reverse complement strand
TGAACTGGCGGGCGTTTTCCAGCGCCTTCTCCGCCGAGTCCTGGACGTGGCAGCGGATGAGGTAGCCGCGGTAGGGCGAGCCGCCCTCGAAGCCGACGTCCTTGGCGTTGGTGTCGTAGAGGTCCCAGATGCGGGCGGCGTCTTCGAGGGTGGGGTTGAGCGCGATGTAGGGATAGCGGTGGCGGGCCGCCCAGACGATGCTCTCCTTGCTCACCACGCCGGGGCACCAGATGCGGGGGAAGGGTTTTTGCAGCGGGAGCGCCCAGGGGTTCACGCAGCGGAACTGGTAATGGTCCTTCTCCCAGCGGAAGGGGCCGGACTCGGTCCAGGTCTTAACGATGAGGTCGTGTGCCTCCTCAAAGCGCTCGCGGGTGAAGACGGGGTTGGCGTTGGTGGCGACGTATTCCTGGCCGGCGCCGCGGAGGATACCGGAGATGATGCGTCCGCCGGAGATCATGTCGAGCTGGGCGACCTCTTCGGCGATGCGCACGGGGTTGTCGATGATGGGCAGGGGGTTGCCGTGAAGGACGATCTTGCAGCGCTTGGTGGCGGCGGCGAGGACGGCGCCGAAGATGTTGATCTTGGCCTGCATGGTGAAGGGGGCGTTGTGATGCTCGTTGAGCATGATGCCGTCGGCGCCGACCTCCTCGGCGTAGATGTACTCTTCGAGACGCTCCTGGTAGAGGCGCGCGCCGGCGACGGGGTCGAAGTACTTGTTGGGGAAGAAGGTCGCGGTATAGCCCAGCTTGTCGCCGGCCTCCTGGGGGTAGGCCGACATCGGCTGCTCGGTGAAGTAGATAAGCTGCATCGGGATCTTCCTCTCTGTTGTGTCCTGCCGTTCTCCGTCCGCGGGCTAGAGGGCGGCGACGAGCTTGGCGAGCTCGGCGGGCTTCTCGTACTCGACGAAGTGGCCGCAGCCGGGGATGACTTCAAGGCGCGACCCCGGAATGAGGCTCTGGTAGCGCCGCCCGGCGCTGAGCGGGACGATGTGGTCGTCCTCGCCCCAGACCAGTAGCGTCGAGGCTTTGATCCCGCCGACCAGCCGGGCTAAGGGCAGGCTGAACATATAGGGCTTCCACGCGACGCGGGTGGTCATCTCGCGGTTGATCTCCCAGATTTCCAACTGGTCGACGTCGGGTTCTTCCTGGAAGAGTCGGTCGAAGTGGGACTGGTCGGCGAAGCCCGCCCGGATGTACTCGGTGGCGCTGAAGACGAACTGGTCCATGATCTCGTCGCCCTCGGGGGGCTGGATGCCGGCGGCGCCGACGAGGGCAAGCTTGCCGATGAGCTGATGCGCCATCGTGGCCATCTCGGCGGCGATCCAGCCGCCGAAGCCGAGCCCGCACAGGGTGATGGAGCTGAGACCGAGGTCGCGGAGCGCCCAGAGGTGCAGCACGGCGAGGTCCCGCGGGTGGCGCGCCCACTCGGGAACGTCCTGCTTGTCGAAGCCGGGATGGGTGGGCAGGTAGACAGTGTTGGTCTGCGCCAGCTCCTGGACGAACGGGTCGTGGATACCGGGGCTGCCGATGTCCTGGTGGAGCACGACGATAGGGCCGCCAGATCCCGTGACGGCGACGTGGAGCCGCAATCCGGCCACGTCCACGAATTCTTCCCGAGCGGTTGCCGAGGTGGTCACCCTGAGGCCTCCTTATGGGTCACAGCGAAGCTCTGCTTTTCAGGCCGCGGACAGGGGAGCCCCGACTCCATGACGGCGCGTGTGTTTGCAAGGCGGAAAAAGCGATGGCTCACGTCCGGGGACGGTGGGCGGACCGCCCGGACGCGGCGGGTAGCATACCACGGGGTGTTACGGCGTGAAACACGCACGCGGGCGCGCTTGCGCGAGCGAAAGCGCTCGGAGGGGTAGGCGAGGAGAGAGGGCGGGTGGCGAGTTAGGCGGCGCGGGGGTCGTGCGAGGCGCTCTGGGCGGCGAAGGCCTCCCAGCGGCCTTCGTCAGACCTGGAGCGGAGCCGGGACTCCGGCTCTTCCTGCTCCGCGGCCATGCGGGGCTCCAAGCCCGGATGGTGCTCGAAACCTCCGGCGCGGTCGCGGCTCGCGGCGATCCTCTGGCGGGCGTAGTCCTCGACGCGGGCTGGAAGTTGCTCAATCACCTCGGCGAGCAACTGCACGGCGATGAGCGGCATGGCGGCGACGCCCACCGCCAACTGGGCCGCGAGTAGAGGAATGCGGACGGCGCTCGCAAGGAGTTGGATGAGAAGCAGCGGCAGCCGAACGATGGCGGAATCGATTTGGTTGGCTAGCTGAGGGACTTGCGATGAATAGGACACCCGGCGCCTCCTCGACCAAAACGCAAAACTCAGAACATAATTCTAAACTAATTTTAAGTTAACTTCAAACGGAAGGGGTGCGTTCCCGGCCCTCCGTGCTATTCTCGATGACCGGCGCGGCCCGCCCCGCCTCTCCCCGGCCCACCCCTGCTATGAGCACGCCCTCGGAGCCGTCCACCGCAAGGCGCAAGTGGATCGTCATGGCCCCCATCACGGTGGGCGTGTTCATGACAGCCCTCGACGTGGGGGCGGTCAACGTTTCCCTCCCTTCCATCAGCACACACTTCCAGACCGACCTTTCGACGATTCAGTGGGTCGTCTCGGTCAACCTGCTGGTGTTGGCGGCGACGCTGCTGCCGATGGGGCGCGCGGCCGACCTCTTGGGGCGCAAGCGGATCTACGTCGCGGGATACCTGGTGTTCGTCGCCGGGTCGGTGCTGGCGGGGACGGCGCTGGACTTCGGCTGGTTGTTGGGTGCGCGGGCGCTGCAGGCCGCGGGTGCGGCGGCGGTCCAGGCGACGGGCATCGCCATCGCGGTCTCCACCTTTCCCCAGAACGAGCGGGGCAAGGTGCTCGGCCTGGTGGTCACGACGGTAGGGATGGGCATCGTGGCCGGGCCGGTCATCGGCGGCGGCCTCATCGACCTGCTGGGCTGGCGCGCCGCTTTCTTCATCAACGGCGTGGTGGGCCCGATCGGGCTCCTTCTTGCGCAGTTCGTTCTCCAGGACGACCGCGATGACGTCCGGGCCGCCGGCCGGTTCGACTGGGTGGGCATGGCTTCGTCCGCCGTCCTGCTCGCATCCGTCGTCTTCTTCATGTCGCGGGGCAACGCCACCGGATGGGGCTCGCCGGTCATCGTGGGCGCCGCCATTCTCGCGGCGGCGGCGTTCGCCGTCTTCCTATTCCATGAGAGCCGCACTGCCGACCCGATGATCGACCTGCGGCTGTTCCGGCGGCGGGCCTTTGCCCTTGGGAGCTTCTCCAGCTTCCTCGCCTTTTCGGCAATCGTCTCTAACTCGTTCATCATCACCTTCTACATCCAAGGGGTCCTCAGCTACGGGCCGGCGCAGACGGGGTTAATCCTGGCCCCGCAGGCCTTCGTGCTGGCGATCGCGGGCGCCGTCTTCGGCCGGCTCGCCGACAGAATCGACGGCCGGCTGCTCGCGGCGGGCGGCATGTTCATCGCGATGCTGAGCCTGTTGTCGATGTCGCGCCTGGACACCGAGTCGGGCGTGCTCGAGGTCATGCTGTCGTTGATGGGGGTCAGCTTGGGGATGGGCATGTTCGCGCCGGCGAACAACAGCTCGGTGGTGAGCTCGGTGGAGCCGGAACGCTACGGCCTCGTCGCCGGCTTTCTGGGACTCATGCGGACGACGGGGCAGGTCCACGGAATCGCGGCCGCGACCCTGATCGTCTCGGTGGCCATCGCCGCGCTCGGGGTCGAGGCCGACATCGGCGCGTTCCGCGACGAGACGCGCGAGGCGAGCCCGCAACTCATCGAGGGTTTTGTAAACGGCTTGCACCGCGTCTACTATTTCGGAGCGGCGGCGGCGGCCGGGGCCGCGCTGCTTTCCCTCACCCGGCAGCGCGCTCAGAAGGGAGCTCGGCAGGAGCGGGAGACATGAACAAGGCAGCATCGGGGTTCTTCGCGCTGACGGAGATCACGGACCCCTCGAAGCACGTGGCCTACAACTGGTGGCACGCCAGCGACCACCAGCCTGAGAATCTCGCCCTAGACGGCACCGTCTACGCCGCCCGCTGGGCCGCCCCCAAGGCCGTGGCCGAGGCCCGCCTGGGAGCGCATCCCGTTCTGGCGTCCAAGCAGTACCTGGGCCACTACATGATGCGAGAGCCCGTCGGTCGCGCCATCGAGGACTTCTCGAACCTGTCGCGCTGGACAAGGGAAGAGGGGCGGGCCTTCCCCAACCGCTCGATCATCACCTTCGGCCACCATAGGCTGATGAAGGCGTACGCTGGGGACCGCGTGGTCTGCTCGCCCGAGGCTCTGCCGTGGCGTCCCCACACCGGCGTCTTCTGCACCATCAAGCAACTCCGCGACGCGTCCCTGGATGACGAGATCTCCCGATGGCACGACCAGGTCCACGTGCCCGACATGCTCGACGTTCCCGGCGTCGCCGGCTGCTACTGGTTCCGTAACGAGGGAGAGGCCGCCGCCTCGATCCCGGATCCCTCGATCGCGGCCCAACTCGGCCACCCCGCCCACCGCCACGTCTGGCTCTACTACTTGGACGGCAACCCCGTCGAAGTCATGGCCGAGGTCCTACGGCGGCTCCCCGAGTGGCGCTCCGCGGGCCGCGGCTCCGATCCCGGTTGGCCGCTCGACCCCATCCTCGCCGCCCCCTTCGAGGTCATCCACCCGGTGGACAATTACGACCTGCCGGCGCTCTAGCCGTGCGCTCGGCCCCGTGAGGGCGCCGGCAGGGCCCAACAAGGCATCGCCTACGGCGTGACCTCGTACTCGACCTGCGCCACCTTGCGCCCGTTCTCGTACACGTACACCCAATAGCGCCCCGGCGCCCACGGGACCGATGGCTCCACGCCGACCCTGACTCTTTCGGTCTCGCCGACGAACTGCTCCTCGGCGGTCAGGGTCACGCTCTGGCGCCGGATGGCGAAGCCGTCCTCGAACACTTCGACGACGTCCAGATGCGTTTGGTGCGGGCCGCCCACAACCCGATAGGAATAATCCAGGGTGAGCCAGAGCCGATCGGTCACCTCCGCGGCGGAGACGACGGCAATGGGCGGGCCCTCCTCAGTGGTCGAGACGAATGCTCCGTCGACCCCACCGTTGATCCCGGTCAGCCTGGCGTCGACGGACCCGCGGTCCAGGCGGCTGTCGTCATGCGGCACCGTCCCGTCGTACCAGCGGGCGGTGATGTTTGCGATGGCGGCGGCGTAGGACCGGTAGACGTTCCTGATGTCGTCAATCCCTACCGGTATCTCGTTGCCGTCGATGTCCTCGACCTCCGAAAGGCGATACAAGGTCCGGAAGCCTTGGCGGAACGCTCCGTCGCCCAGCGTGAGATAGAGGTCGAGGAACAACCGCTCGCCGAGCGCGTCGGCGCAGTTGAAGGCGTCGTAGCCCCGAGCCTCGTTGAGCCGTTCGAGCGCGGCAATCGTCTGGACATGGGCGCAGGGAGGTTGGTCAGGGTCTAATGGGAGGCCGGTGCGGGCGCTTTCGGCGATGGAGGCCATGAGCGCCGACGCCCCTTCGTCCACCCAATCCGGGTTGTTATTCCAGTAATAGCGGGCGGCCTCACGCGCGATGATCCAAGGAACGGCATCCGCCTTGGGGCCACCATCGTCGACGTCATAAGCGGGGCGCACCGCGGCGTGGGAGCCGAAGTGCCTGGCGATCTCGGACTCGGAGACCGTCTCCCCGAAGAGCAGGGTCACGTGGCGCGTGGGGAACGGCTCCGACATGAAGGCCTCGGCGCCGCGTACGGCTTGCTCCCACAGGTCCATGCTGCGGACCGCGCCCGGACCGGTGCGAATAATGACCAACTCCACGTCGCCCGATAACGGCAGCGAGACGGTGCGTTGCTCGACGGCGACTTGCCCTGGGTCTAGCAGGACGTCGATCAGCTGGGGATTGGTCACGCTCACATCGTTCAGCACCGCGACGATCTGCGCCCAGAAATTCGTGATGCCGCCGCTCAGCGTTGGGTGCGATAGGACCCTCTGAAAGTCCCGGTTCCAATACGCGAGCAGGCGCAGGGAGTCGACGGCATCCGCGTCGGCGGGCCCTATGGATTCCAAGAAGGGCATGTCTAGGAGCCGCAGGGCCGCGGCCTCATCGCCATAGGCAACCCAGCGGAGGTCCTGGACGACGTCGGTCTCCGACTCGTTGAGGCCGTCGGCGACCCATGGCCTGTCTATGACGGCGCTGAAGACCGGCCGATAGAACGTTGCGAGGTTGACCAGCCCTTGTACGCCATCGCGTTCAGCGCCGTCGATGCCGTCGGCGACCCACGGAAGCCCTGTAATCGCCGATGCCAAGGCCGGGTGGTTCTGCTGGAGCCACACGGCGTTGGCCAGGCCCGTCCATACCGCGGCGTAGGGCGGCGCCGGCCCCGGCGTGGAGGTCGGCCCTCCCGGCGTGGGCGTGGCCGTCGGCGGGCGTTGAGTTGGCACCGCCGTGGACGTGGGCGGAGGCTGCGCGGTCGGCGTGGGGGTAGCAGTCACCGCCGGCGCGGCGGTGGGCGACGGCCGCGGGCGCGGGGTCGGCGTGGGCAACCCTTGCCACAAGGCATACGCATGGGCCTCGGCGGTGAGGGCGGCCTCGTAGGCCACAAGCGCCGCGGCGCGCTCCTCGCCCGTGGCCGCCTCGTAGGCCGCCAGTGCCTCCTTTACCGCTTCCGCTGCAGCCTCCCACGCCTCGAAGGCCGTCACCGCCGGCGTCGAGGTAGGCGCGGGCGCCGGCGTGGCGACCGCCGCGGGCGTCGGAGTGGGGCTTGGAGCCGGGGTCGGCTCCAAGTCGGCAGGAGCAGGCGTTGGGGTCGGAGGTGGGACGGGCGTCGGCGTCGCGGTCGGCGCCACCACCACGATCGTCGGAGGGTCGTCTTGCTCGGAGAGTATCAGGTATACGATCACGCCGACGACGGCCAGCAGCGCCACGACCGCGACAAGCGGCCAGGCGGCGCGGGGAAGGCCGCCGGACCTGGAAGGGCCTCCCGGAGGCGGCGTGTCCCGTGGTCCTTCTGGTGGCGTGCCCGGTCCTGGCGACGTTGGCGACGTCTCTTGCGGCCTCTCTGGAGGTGTTTCCGCCTCTCTCCGAGGCGGCGCCGGTGGCGGCTCCAGGGGCGGCTCCGCTCGCCTCGGCGGGGCCGCAGGCGCGCCTTGCGGCCGTTGGGGAGGCTGTTCGTCTTTGCGCCTGCGGCGTTCCTGTTCCTTTCGCTCGTCCTGCATGCGCTTTTCGCATGCGGCACAGCGGGCCAAGCGCGCGGCCTGGTCGAGGGGCACTCGCTCTCCAAGGCTGCCGTGGATGCCGCAGACCACGTTGTAGACCAGGGTCGCGCCCTCGCGGCCCGCGCCGAGCACGGTGGCGGCAGACGGCTCGCCGCACCAGGGACAGGCGGTGTAGGGCGCGCTTCCCCTCGGCTCAGGGGACACCTGGACGCCGTAGCCGGAGTGGCCGCAGAAGCGGCATATGGCCCAGCCCCGGAACACCCCGGGCGCTGGACGCTCTGGCGGCTGTCCTTCGCCGTAGACTTCTTGGTCGTCGCTCATCGGTTGGCTACCGCCGGAGGGCGGCGCGCGGGGAAATCCTCACCCACTCAAGTGTACGCCCTAGTGCCGGGGCGGGGTTTGACTGGACAACGGGATGGACTTGATCTCGCTAGCCGTAGGTCTCGGGCGGCGGCACCTGGTAGAAGATGGAATACGTCGAGATGAGTACCGCTTCCTCGCCATCGACGCTTCCCCAGACGAGGACGGTATAGACCCCAGGGCCCAGGTGCAAGATGGAGCGGAGGTCCGCCGATACTGCGAAGGCGTGCTCGGACACAGCCCACACCGAGGGTGTCATCGCCTGCCCGATGACGCGCACGGGGGGCGCCGGCGTGGGGGTCGGCGGCGCGGCAGTCGGCGGCGGTGTATCCGCGGGCACACGATAGGGATCGCGGCAAAAGGTCTGGGTGAGGTAGCTAAACGGCGTGTCGAACCCCTCAGCGGGCGGAGCGCTCAACGCGCCGACGAACCTTCCGTAGTTGTAACAGTCGGCCTGCGCGACTTGCCCTCTGCTGAGGGTCTGCGGCGGCGGGTCGTAGTAGATCCTGATGGTTAGGTCGCCCGCCGGGCCGCCTTGGTTGCCGCCTGAGGGCTCGAGGTCGCGGAAGGCCGCGCCGTTCTTCAGCGTTCCGGCCATGGAGAGCAGGCCATTAGGGTCGATGGCCGGGAGCAGGGTGTAGTCGACGTAGTCGCCCTGGAAGACCTGATAGGCGGCATAGTGCTGGAAGTTCCACGCGAGGCCGATGCTTACCTTCCGGTGGAAGGGGTCGAGGATGTTGTCGCGGTCGCTGGGCTCGCTCATCCAGGCGCTCATGGCGTCCCGGATGACCTGCTCGATGCCGCCATGCGGGATGGCGTTGATCGGGCAGTGGTCGGGCCCGGCCTCGTTTTCGACGTTGGACTGGTAGCCGCCCCCCAGGGTGTACCGCATGTACGGCTTGAGCCCGTCGAGGCCCCAGTGTCCGCTGTAGCAGTGCTCCAAAGCGGATTCCGCCTGGACTTGCGGAGCGCGGTTGCCGCCCAGGGCGAGCGGCGGTACGCCGGCCCGCCGGCGCGCCTCGTTGATGAGCCCCAGCATGAACTCCTTGTAATCGCGGAGGGACGGGGTGGGGGTGGCGGTTGGACGCGCCGTTGCCGTCGCGGTTGGCGTCGGCGGGACGGGCGTGGGGGTGGGCGCCGGCGTCGGCGTGGCGGTAGGTAACGGGGTGGGAGTGGGCGTCGGCGGCATGGGGGTGGGGGTAAGTGTCGGGGTCGGACGCGGCGTCGGCGTGGGGAGCCCGTGCAGGACCGCGTAGGCGTGGGCCTCCGCCTCCAGGGCGGCCTCGTACGCCGCGAGCGCCACGGTCCGCTCCTCGCCCTCCGCCGCCTCGTAATCGGCCAACGCTGCCGTGAGTGCTTGCTGCGCGGCCTGCCACACTCCGTGCTCCGGTCCCGGCGGCGTGGGCGTGGGCTGGGGCGTCGCGGTAGCGGTCGCCGTCGGCGTGGCCGTGGGAGTCGCCGTCGGCGTCGGCGTGGGGGTCGGGGTGGGCTCGAGCGTCGGAGTGGGGGTCGCCGTAGCCATGACCGCCACCGGCGGTGGAAGGTCTACCGGGTCAAAGGAATCGTCGCCGCCGGTGAGTGCGTCGATAATCACCACTAG
>DAOUKZ010000090.1:0-6432 GCA_034420775.1 Dehalococcoidia bacterium | reverse complement strand
AAGCGGTATTTTACTGCTTGGCGCCTGTCACCGGCAATCTCATTACGCCATACACATCGGACGGGAGCCGGGACGAAACCGTGGCAGGGAGATGAAGCGGTGGTGGGCGCTAGTGGACTCGAACCACTGACCTCTTCCTTGTAAGGGAAGCGCTCTAACCGGCTGAGCTAAGCGCCCGTGGTGGACTGGCCGGCCACGACCGCGGAGCAGTCGGGGCAGAACCGCCAATAGGCATAGTCGAACATTTCGCAGGCGTAGAGGTCGTCGGCGGCGAAGGCGACGCGCGACCGGCAGCCGGGGCAGGTCATCTCGTAGCGGTTCGGGCCGATGACTTCGACTTCGAGGCGGTCGCGGTACCAACGGAGGGCCGCCTCCGCCGGCGGCTCGCCCGATGGAAACGGCGACGTCTCCAGCTTGTCATAACCGAACCACGACTGGACCGCCGCGACGAGCTCGTCCAGAGTCGTGATGGTGGGCGGACCGCCCGGGCCCTCGGGCATCGACTCGGCCTCCGTGAACGTACCTCCTCTCGAAGGTACCGGCGGTGGCGCTTGCCTGTCAACGTAGTGACGCGCCGCCGAAGGGCCGTGCGGGTGTATAAAGGGACTTATGGACCGTACGCGCCTCATTGCCGCCGGCGTCCTTGCCGTGGTTGCCTTCGCCGCGTGCGTCTCCGCCGAGCCGCCGACCGCGCCTCCAACCGCGACGTCACCGCCGCCGCCGAGCGCGACTCCGAGTCCTGCGCCGACCGCGACTGAGCCCCCGCTTCCCGAGATCGACCTGGGGCGGCTGTACCAAGTTCTGGAAACTGACGAGATCGAGCCCATCTATGACCCGATCTTCGAGAAAGCTGGGCGGACCCGGCTCGGGGACGAGCAACTGGTGATGGGCGTCGCGATCGGCGGCGAGGCCAAGGCCTACCCCATCTCGATTCTCCACATCCGTGAGATGGTGAACGACGAGGTGGGAGGTACGCCGGTCCTGGTCACGTGGTGACCGCTCTGCTACACCGGTCTCGTGCACGACCGGCGGATCGACGGAAAGACCGAGAAGTTCGGCAACAACGGCGCGTTGTTCATGAACGCGATGACGTGGTGGGACTGGAGGACGGGTAGCGTGTGGTCGCAGCCGTGGGGCCTCGCCATCGACGGCGAGCTCCGCGGCGCGAGGCTGGAGCAGCTCCCCATGAGTCTAACGACGTGGGGCGAGTGGAAGGCCGACCACCCCGGCAGCGTCGTGCTCGCCGACGACCGCTACTACCCTCCGCCCCTCGTGGGCGTCGAGTTCGACCCCAACTTCGTTGTGGGGGTCGCGCTCGACGACGCGGCGAAGCACTACGCCTTCCCAACGCTTGAGAAGGAGGTCGTGGTCAACGACTTCGTCGGCGACGTGCCCGTCGTGCTCTTTACGCCGGCGGGCGGGAACGTCCACGCGTTCGTGCGCCGGCTCGGCGACCGCGTACTGACCTTCGAGGTCGTGGAGGGTAAAGCCCCGCGCCTGCGCGACGTGGAGACGGGAAGCGTGTGGGACGCGGCGCTCGGGTTGGCCATCGAGGGGCCGCTGAGCGGTCTGGGGTTGCAGCGGGCGCCGACGGCGAGCGCCTTCGATTGGGCGTGGCTCGACTTCTACCCGGAGTCCACGGAGTACCAAGGGCGAGGCTCGGCGGGATAGCCGGGAGAAAAGCTGGCGCGCTCGGCGGGATTCGAACCCACAACCTCAGCCTCCGCAGGGCTGCGCTCTGTCCTATTGAGCTACGAGCGCGCGAGGGACAGAGCGAAACCGGCTTCGCGGGCCGCCTCCGGCCCTTGCGGTTGAGACGGATGGCGGCGCGGTTTCACTCCTGTTAGACGCATCCTCCACTATAGCAAAGGGCTGTCTGCCGCGCTAGCCGAACGGCCCGCTCCCGCTATAATCTCCCCGCGCCTCGACCCCTATCACTACTTCCGGCGCGGAGAGTGTGCCATGCGCTTCGAGCTCAGCTTCGATCTTCGGAATCCGCCCTGGTCGGGCAAGCCGTTCGACCGGTTCTACGCCGACTTCCTCGACCTTGTCGAATGGGCCGACGGCCAAGGATTCGAGCGGATCGGCCTATCGGAGCACCACTTCGTCGAGGATGGCTACCTGCCCTCGCCGTTCGTGGCCGCTGCCGCCGTCGCCGCCCGCACCAAGAAGATGCTCATCTGCATCAGCCTGGTGCTGCTTCCCTTGAAGCACCCGGTGCAGACGGCGGAGGACGGGGCATTGGTGGACATCATCAGTGGGGGCCGCTTCGAGCTGATGGTGGGCGCGGGCTACCGAAACGAGGAGTACGAAGGCTACGGCATTTCGATCAGGACGCGGCCGGGGCGCATGGAAGAAGGGGTCGAGATCATCAAGAAGTGCTGGGCCGACGAGCCGTTCAGCTTTGAGGGCCGTTACTGGACGCTGAAGAACGTGAATGTGGTGCCGAAGCCGGTGCAGAAGCCGCGCCCGCCGATCATCATGGGCGGCGCCTCGCCGGCCTCGGCGCGGCGGGCGGCGCGGATCGCCGACGGCTACTCGCCGGTGTCGGCGCGCCTGAGCGAGTTCTACCGGGAGGAGCTGCGCGCGCAGGGCAAGGATCCCGGCCCGATTCCGCCCGCTGACGCGCCCCGTCCGCCGCGGAACTTCCTGCACGTGGCCAAGGACCCCGAGGCTGCGTGGAAGATCGTCGGGCCGCACGCCATGCACACCGCCAACAGCTATGCCGAGTTCGCCGCGGGCCTGCGCCACGGCCCCTTCCAGGCCGTCGAGAACCCCGACGACCTTCTGGGCAAGGGCACCGACGAGGTGATGACGCCGGAGCAGGTCGTCGAGCTTGGCAAGGCCATGGAGGCCGCCGACCCCGACGGTGCGGTGCTCAACATGCGTCCGCTGATGGGCGGCATGCCGGCCGAAGAGGGGCGGCGCTGCCTCGAGCTTGTGGTCAACGAGGTCATGCCGCACTTCCGCTAGTGGACGGCGGCGCGCTCGCTAGGCGCCGGCGCGGTAGGTGGGGCGGTCGAAGCGGGCGGGATTCAGGATGTGCCGCGGGTCGAGGGCGTCGCGGACGCGGCCGACCACGGCGGCGTGCTCGGCGCCGTAGTAGCGCTGGAACCACTCGTAGTGTTGGGGGAAGACCCCCTGTTCGCCGGTGGTGCAGCCGAACTCCAATTGGAGTTCCAACATGCGTTGGTGCATCTCGGCGGCGAGGGCTTGGAGGCGGTCGAAGTCCCACGACTGCGGCGCGAAGAAGACGGGATGGAAGGTGCCGCCGCCGATGTGGCCGATGCGGACGCCGTAGAGGCCGGGGTGCGCGGCGCACATCTCGTCGAGCATCCGGCCCGCCGCCTCCATGCAGGGGGCCATGGCGTCGAGGGGCCCGTCCATGACGCCGCCGAGCAGCGGGAAGAGTCCGAGCTCCTTGATGAGGTCGGCCTTCTCTCCCACGTTGCGGAAGCCGACGAAGTTCTGGAACTCCTCGTGGGTCACCTGCTCCGTCCTCCGCGCCCCTTCGGCGCGGGCGACGTCGAAGATGGCGTCGAGTTTCGCCTGGGCTTCGACCTCCGTCCAGCCGTCCGTCCCGATGAGGATGACGGCGTCGCGGTCCTCGTTGGTGAGCCCGCCGAGCTCGAGGAACTGGTCGTCCATGAGCTCCATGAGACGCGGCGGGGGGACACCCTGGCGGTAGAGGCGAGCCACGGTGCGGCCCGCGTCCTCCACGGTCGGAATGTAGACGACGCCCCAGCGCGTGTTGCGCGGCGTGGGGACGAGCCGCAGCCGAAGGTTGGTGATGACGCCGGCCATGGCCTGGAAGCCGGCGAAGAGCCGCGTCAGATCGATGCCGCACGGCCTGCGGTGGGAGCGGGTCCCGGTCCAGATGACCTCGCCGGTCGGCAGCGCGACCTCCAAGCCCATCAGGTAGTCTCCCGGCTTGCCCCAGTAGGGATCGACGGAGCGTCCGCTGGTATTCGAGGCGGCGAGTCCGCCCCAGGTGACGGGGCCGACGAACTCGGGGTAGGTGAAGCCGTGGGGCGCGAGCGCCTTGTTGAGCGCGCTCTCCGGCACGGCAGGGCCGACCTCGACGTAGCCGCCGTCGAGGTTTGGCCGTATCCAATTGAGGCGTCGCAGGTCTAGGACCAGCGAGCCCGGCGGCTCGGGGCGGATGACGTCCATGGTGACGCCGCCGACGCCCTGCCGGACGTAGACCGGGGTCTCCTCGTCGTTGGCCTTCTTGAGGATTGCGCCGACCTCAGCGGCGTCCTCCACCTCGACGAGCGTGATGGGCTCACCTTCCCGCAGCGACTCGGGCACGCGCACGTGCATGTACTTGCCCGCCTTGATGATCGGCGAGTACTTGAGCGTCCGCACCCGGGCGGGATCGACGAGCCCGTCCAAGAACGCCCGCGCCTTGGCTGTGTCCATGCTGTCGTCCTTTCGGGTTGCTCGCTGGCCGCCGGTAGCCTATACGACCGGCGCCCGCTCCCACAACCGGGCTCCCTGGTGCGCCGTCCTACTGCTGCGCGTAGGCGCACGCCGACTCGGCGGCGACCTTGCCGGTGATCAGGGCGATGCCGAGGCCGCCCAGGTAGCCGCCGCCGCCGGTCTTGCCGTGGATCCCTCCGGCGGAGCAGCCGGCGGCGTAGAGGCCGGAGATGAGGCCGCCGGATTCGTGGAGGACTTCGGTCTTCTCGTTGATGGCGATGCCGGGGAAGGTGAAGGTGATGCCCGGGCTCACCGGGATGCCGTAGAACGGCGGCGCGGCCACCTTCGTCTCGCTCTTCGCGTTGTGATGCTCGACCGCTTCGGTCAACGACTTGGGATCCATGCCGCAGCGCTGAGCTAGCTCCCCCGCGGTGCCCCCGCGCTCGACTCTTCCGCCACGCTCCTCGATGGCGGGGTTGACGCTGGCATGGTAGGGGCCGCCGCCTTTGGCCGGTCCGGTCCACAGCAGCTCGTCGAGCACGACCCAGTACGCGGCGGGGTCGGCGGAGGCCAGCATCCTCGCCGTGAGGTCTGGGCCGTCGACGGCCCCGTGCTCGAAGAGCACGCCGCGCTCGTCCACGACGGGTGCCTTCAAGCACAGCTCGTCGAACATGGGGTAGGGGAGAAAATTCTCGTCGGAGGCTGCGTTGCGGTGGAGGATGTGCCCATAGACCCCCCGGCCCTCCCCCGCGACGTAGGCCCCGTGCTCCCGCGCCATGGTCAAGCCGTCGCCCGTTGCCGTGAGGAGCGCCCGCAGCGAACCCTTGCTGGCCTTGGGCCAGAGGTAGCGGTCAACCAAGTCGGGGTTGGCCTGAAAGCCGCCGTCGGCGATCACGACCGCCGCCGCCTCGATCTGGAGGTCGCTCGTCGACGTTCCCGCGGCGCCGACCGTCCACCGCTTGCCGTCACCCGACCGGGCCAAGGACTGGGCTCTGGCCCCATAGTAGATGGCGCCGCCCTTTTGGATGAACCTGAAGTGCAGGTTCCGCATGGCGAGGTCGGGCGCCGCCGCCCGGTTGAATTTCCTCCCCGGTTGCGACGGTCCGCGTGGGTCGATGGTGAACTTCCCGTGCTCCCCGCCCTGCGGCTTGAAGGGGACGCCCTGACTCGCCAGCCATTCGATGCTGGACTTCGACTCGTCGGCGACCATCCGTGCGAGGTTGGGTGCGATCTCGCCGCCGGTGACGTTGTTCACGTGGGCGAGCATGGCCTCCGGCTCCAGGTCCATGGGGCCCATAGCCAGGTGGAAGGCACCGCCCGATAGCCGAATGCCGGCCGCGCCGCCGAGCTCCTGGCCGCGTTCGAGGGCGACGACGGCGGCTCCGAGCTCTTGGGCCCGTAGGGCGGCCGAGATTCCGGCCGTTCCCGCGCCGATGACGACGACGTCACAGGAGTCCATGCGTTACCTCTGGGGCGGCGCCGAAGTTGCGGTGGCTATTCTAACGGAAGCGAGTGGCGGGCATTGAGGGCACCGGTCCTACGCCAAGACCCACCACAAGACGCCTGTGAACACGCAGACGCTGAACCCGGTCAACCAGCCGCCGACGTCGCGGTAAGCCCAATCGCGGATGCGCAATCCCTCCGTGATCTCATAGGCCAGGAAACCGGTGAACATGATGCCGACCGCTCCCAGCGCCAGGCCGTGAGGAAGTTGCCCGAAGAGGGCGGCGACGATCAGGAGGCCGGACAGGGCGCCGATGACCGCGTGCATCCCCTCGCGCTGCCACGCCCACCGGTGCACGGGGTCCTTGCGCCACTGACCGCCGTCGCCGATGTACCAAGCCGGGTTCTCGTCGGGCGGCGGCGATGTCCGGGTGGCGCCGGGGTGTTCGCGGATGGCGGCCAGAAGGTTCGGGTAGCGGGCACGCTCCGTGCTCCCCTCGCGGACCAGCACGCTGCCACCGCTGCTGGGGTCGTCGTAGACGTAGCGTTCCAGTTGTGCCTCCGCAC
>DAOUKZ010000089.1:0-4682 GCA_034420775.1 Dehalococcoidia bacterium | reverse complement strand
AATTCCGACGCCGACACGGCGCTGACGTCGCTGATCGAGGGCGACGCGTCGCTCCTGCAACAGCGGTACTTCCGCCGGCACCTGGTCCACCGGCTCGACGAGATTCAGCGAACCCTGGACTCCCTCCCTGAAGGGCCCGAGGTCCCCGCAGCGGTCACCGACTCGCTCATCTTCCCCTACGTCGCCGGGCCCCGGTTCGTAGCCGCCCTCCACCGTTCCGGCGGTTGGGAGGCGGTCGACCGTGCCTTCGGCAACCCGCCCCAATCGACGGAGCAGATCCTGCACCCCGACAAGTACTTCACGGAGGAAGCCCCCGTCGAGGTGGCGCTGCCGGAACTTGCCGCTGCCCTGGGCGAGGGGTGGGAATCGAAGCAGGACGACGTCGTCGGCGAGTTCGGGGTGATACTCCTCCTGCAGACGGCCCTCGAAGAGGCGGCGGTGCAGCAGGCCGCGGAGGGCTGGGGCGGCGACCGCTACGCCTACTACGCGGGGCCCGACGGGGCTGAGGTCATCGTCATGCTTGCCACCTGGGACTCGGAGGACGATGCCGACGAGTTCTTCGAGGGTTATGCCGAGCTGCTGTACGGGCTTGGCGCCGAGGACATCGTCGAGGAGTCCGGCGCAGTGTCCGGCATCCTCCGCGGCGCCGCGCATACTATCCTCATGGCGGGCGGCGAGACCCTGCTGATCATCGCGACGGAGGCGGAAGCGGCCGAAGCGGCGCTCGGCGCCTTCCCAGGGTTCACATCGGCATGAACTGGCTCGACATCGTCATCACCGTCGCGATCATCGTCCTGGCCTTTGTGGGCTGGAAGCTGGGGCTCCTGAAGTCGTTCCTGATCTTCCTGGGCGTGATCGCCGCCGGTGTGGTGGCGGCCCAAGTGAGCGAGCCGTTGGCCGGTGCGCTCACCGACAGCGTGGGCAGCGACTCGATCGCCACGGTGGCCGCCTACGGAATCATCGGCGCGATCATCTTCATCCTGGTGCAGATCGCCGGCTACCTGATGCGGTCAACGCTCGACAAGGCCAAGCTGGGCTGGGTGGACAGCTGGGGCGGCGGTGCCTTGGGAGCCGTGGGCGGCTTCATCCTTGGAGCCCTGCTGGTGGTCGCGCTCGCCCGGCTGGCGGTGCTCGTCCCCGAGTCCGACATCCGGTCGGGCATGGTCGACACCCTCACCGAGTCGGCCTTCACCCCTGCCTACCTGGACATCTACGACAAGCTGCCCGCCTCCGCGCTGGGCCTCATCCCCGGCGACTTCGGCCAGGCCGTCCGAGAGGTCGAACGGCTCGACTCCTAAGCCGGACTGCCCCGTGCCCTTCCCTGTCCGCTCGTGGTAGAGTACGCCCCGGCGAGAAGGCTTTCGGTGAGGATGGCTGCCTCGGGATGGACGCGGAACCTTTTCCAGCAGGGAATGGCCGCCGGCAGGCGACGCCGCAGACCCCTGTGCTCCTGCTCAACCAGAACTACGAGCCGCTCAACGTGTGCCCCGTTCGGCGCGCAATCGTGCTGCTGTGGAAGGGGAAGGCGGAGCTCCTAGAGAACGGCATGGGCGTCCTCCACACCGCGGAGCGTGCCTTCGAGCTTCCGTCAGTGATCCGTCTCATCTACCAGGTGCGCCGGCCTTTGCCGGTGCGGCGCCTCACGCGGCGCGAGGTCTTCATCCGTGACCGCTACCACTGCCAGTACTGCGGGGCGTCGTCGTCGCGCGACCTCACCATCGACCACGTGCTGCCCCGCGTGCGCGGCGGCAAGCACGAGTGGGAGAACGTGGTGACGGCGTGCAAGCGGTGCAATCACCGGAAGGCGGGACGCTTGCCGAAGGAGGCGGGGATGCGCCTGCTCAGCAAGCCGCACAAGCCGCGCAGCACACCCTTCGACCCCTTCATCCCCTACCTCGACCGCCGGGCCGAGTGGCGGAAGTTCGTGCCTATCGCCTAGAGCGTCGTCGCCGCCGCCGTGGCGGGCGATCCGACGGAGGCGGCGGAGGCGGCTCGGCGGCCTGCTCAAGCTCTTCCATCGATACCTCGGTCCAACCGCCCTCTTCCAGCCGCACCGTGACGGTCTGCTTCAGTGGATGGCCGACCACCACCACGGCCTCGCCGTGCGATGTCTTGACGGTGGCCCCAATCTTGGGGAGGCCGCGCTTCATCTCGCGGTACTGCTCGTACTCGTAGCGGAGACAGCACCGCAGGCGGCCGCATTGGCCGGCGAGGCCGGGCGGGCTCAGCGGCAGGTCCTGCTCCTTCGCCATCTTCATCGTCACCGGGCTGAACTCGGTGAGCCAGGTGGAGCAGCAGAGTGTGCGGCCGCACCGCCCGATGCCGTCCACGACCTTGGCCTCGTCGCGGGGGCCCACCTCGCGCAGCTCGACCCTGGCGTTGGCGGTGCGGCCCAGCCGGCGGAGCAGCTGGCGGAAGTCGACGCGGTCCTCGGCGGTGTACGTCACCACCACGCGCGCCTCGTCCAGGGAAAAGATGGCCTGCACCACCTTCATGCGGAGCCCCAACTCCCGGACGACCGACTTGGCGTCCTGGAAGAGATTGTCGGCGCGCTGGGCGAGCCGGTCCCTGGTCTGCAGGTCTTCGGGGGAGGCCTTCCGCACAATCGGCGGGGGGGCTTCCTTGAATTTGGTCATCAACACCTGGTCGGGAGCGATGACCACCCAACCGATCTCGATGCCCGTGGCGGTCTCGGCGACGACGTAGTCGTTGGTCTCGAACGTCTCATCGCCCGGGTCGAAATACTGAATCTTGCCCGCTTTGGCGAAGCGGACGCCCATCGTCTTCGGTGCTTCGGTGGTGACCATAGTGGTTATCCTTCATGAACCGCGGCGGCCTGGAGCGCGCCCGCGGTGACTTGGGGTAATCGGAGCATGAGCACGTCGAGGGCGAGACGCGCGTTGGCGTTCTTGCCCAGATGGTCGATTGCGTCGGTGATGTCGCGGACGGCGGCGCCGGCCTCGGCTACGGAGCAGGCCTCCGAGAAGGCGGCAAGGGCGCCGGACCGGTCGGCGTTGACGGCGAGGTCGCCCCGCCCGCTCTTGTGGAGCAGCACGTCGCGCCACCAGCGTCGGAGCAGGCCGAGCCAATCGAGGACGGCCTCCAAATCCTTGGCGGCGGCCCTGGCTTGTTCCTCTGCCTTTTGTCGTTTATCGCTCTCACCCTTGTTGGCAGCTTTGCTGGCGTCCCTATTGGCGCCTTGAACATCTCTCCTCGCCCTGTCGTAGTCTGCCGCGATCTTCGCCGCGCGGACGAGCCGGGCGCTGTAGTCCATGCCGGCCACTGCGATGGAGTCGTCGAGCCGCTCGCGCCGGGCTTCGAGGACTGAAGGGTCGGCGGTGGCCTCGGCGGCCCATCCCGCGCGCCCCTCGGCGAGCCGCGCGATGGTGCGGGCGGTCTCGGCGTCGGCGCCGCCCTCCGTCAGCATCGCCTCGATCAGTCCCGCGGCGACGGGCCGCAGCTCGACGAGGCGGCACCGCGAGCGCACCGTGGGGAGGAGCGCCGCGGGCTGCTGGGTGAGCAGGAGCAGATAGACGTTGTCCGGCGGCTCTTCCAGCGTCTTCAGCAGGCAGTTCGCCGCCTCGCCGGTCATCCGCTCGGCGCCGTCGATGATGAAGACGCGGTTGCGCCCCTCGAAAGGAACGAGGGCGGCGTCCTGCTGGAGCTCGCGCATCTCCTCGATCTTGACCGCCTGGCCGGGCGCGCCGATGACCCGTACGTCGGCGTGCTTGGACGCCGCGATGCGGGAGCACTGGCGGCAGTCGCCGCAGGGTTCGCCTCCGGTCTCGCAGTTGAGGGCTTGGGCCAGCTCGAGGGCCAGGCGCATCTTGCCCGCCCCCGCCGCGCCCGCGATGAGCATGGCGTGGGCCAGACGGCCCATCGCGATGCTGCGCTCGAGCTGGGCGCGCAGGGCGTCCTGGCCGATCATTCCCCGCATGGAGCGTGCGCCCTCCCGTCCCCGGTCTCCCCTCGACCGCTCCTCTTGCTCATGGCTAGCCCACGTCGTTCCGCATGAGGTCGGCGTAGCTCTCGCGCTCCCGGATCAGCCGGGCCTCGCCTCCGTTGACCATGACCACCGCCGGCTTGGGCGCGGCGTTGTAGTTGCTGGCCATGGGGATGCAGTAGGCGCCGGAGGCGGGAATGGCGATCACGTCGCCGGCCTCGAGTTCAGGCAGGTCGATGTCCTTGATCAGTACGTCGCCGGACTCGCAATACTTGCCGGCGATGGTGACGCGCGTGGTGTTCGGTTCGGCGGCCTTTCCCGCCACGACGGCTTCGTAGGCGGCGCCGTAGATGGCGGGGCGGATGTTGTCGCTCATTCCCCCGTCGACGGAGACGTAGGTCCGCACGCCGGGGATGGCCTTGGTCGCGCCGACCTCGTAGAGCGCGACGCCGGCCCTCCCCACGATGGCCCGGCCGGGCTCGATGAAGAGCGTGGGCAAGTCGAAGCCGTAGCGCTCGCAGGTACGGGTGAGCGCCCCCGCAATCACCTCGGCGTAGGAGGCGACTGGGGAGATCGGCCCGTCGATGGTGTACTGGATAGGGAAGCCGCCGCCGGGGCTGAATTCTTGAAGCTCCAGGCCGTGGCGGTCGCGCATCGCCGCGGCGAACTCCATCGCGACGCCGATCCCCTCGCTGTAGGGCTCGACCTCGTAGATCGGGGAGCCCAAATGCGTGTGGAC
>DAOUKZ010000088.1:0-12109 GCA_034420775.1 Dehalococcoidia bacterium | reverse complement strand
AGAGTCGCGCTCCGGCTCGTCGCCGGCCATGTCGCAGAGGCGGGCGACGCAGCGGAGCCCCTCGGCGTACAGGCAGTTGAAGAGGACATCCTCGACGTTGAAGCGCCCGCGGTCGAAGATCACGGGGAGGCGGTAGTTGTGTCCCAGAACGAGGTTGGCGGCGTCGAGGAGGCGGAGCCTGATCTGCAGGCCGAGACGTGAGGGGTTGGGCGCGCCGAGGACCTCATCGTAGGCGGGCAGGTGGTCCATCCCCGTCTCGTAGGGGGTGATGCAGGAAATGAGGCCGTCGGCGTCGGGGTCGCGGTGGTCGCGCAGCCACAGGTAGTAGCGCTTGCAGCGGTCGAGGGCCTCGGTCAGGAAGTCATCGTCGCCGCCGCGCTCGGCGACCTTGAGCGCCGCCTGCGCCAGCACCGGCGGCTGCACTAACGCGCTGTGGCGGGGTCTCCAGGAGAGGCGGCACTGGAGATGCGCCGGCGGGAGCAGGAGACCCGCGCCCCAGTGGATGACGTGGGGAATGAAGCCGTCGGGGGCCTGGGCCGCCCAGAGCGTTCGGAGCTCGCGCCGGGCAGCGGCCGGGTCGAGGTGGCTGAGGGCGATGGCGTGGAAGCAGGAGTCCCAGAACCACTGCCAGGGATAGCCGCCGCCCGCCGAAGGACAAACGTAGGCGTAGTCGATGCCGGTTGCGGCGTCGCGGCCGCTTTTGGAATTGGCGGCGAGCACGTCGGCGGCGCCGCGGCGAAGGGCGTCGGCCTCGGAAGCGGTGATGCGCAGGGGCACGGCGCCTCCGTCGAGATTGGGGTCGGGGCTACTGCCAGTCGGCGTCGGTGGGGTGGAGGTTGGCGCAGCGGACGAGAGAGACGGAGGCACGGATGTCCTTCGTCGCCTCTTGCCAGCGGGCCATGTGCGGCGTTTGCGTGTGGGCCTTGAACGCATCCTCGTCGCGGTAGACCTCGACGAAGACAAAGCGCTTGGGATCTTCGAGGTCCTGGTAGACGTCGAAGCGGACGCAGCCGGGCTCTTGGACCGAGTTCGAGGCATCGTCGAGGGCGGCCTCGCGGAAGGCGTCCTCGGCGCCGGGCTTGCATTCGAGGTTCACGACAATGGCATACATGTAGTTCTCCCGTTCCTGTTGGTCTTCTTGCTCTTCGCGTTAGCGAGAGGGTTGCGATGAGGTTGCGCCGCGCTCCCGGTCGAGGACTTTGTTGAGGCGGCGGACGTGGCGCTCTTCCTTGGAGAAGGAAGCGGCCGTGAACGCGGTGATGAGCTCGCGTATGAGCTCGGCGCCGACGATGCGCCCGCCTATGCACAGGACGTTCATGTCGTCGTGCTCGACGCCCTGGTGGGCGGAGTAGGTGTCGTGGCAGGTGGCGGCGCGGACGCCGGCGACCTTGTTGGCGGCGACGGTGGCGCCGACCCCGCTTCCGCAGGCCAGCACGCCGCGCTCGACCTTGCCCGCGGCGACGGCGTCGGCCAGGGGGAAGACGAAGTCGGGGTAGTCGTCGGACGCGTCGTAGGACGCGGGGCCGTAATCGACGACGTCATGGCCGAGGCCTCGGAGGATTTCGGCGGCGAGGTTCTTGGACTCGAAGCCGGCGTGATCGCCGGCCACTCCGACGCGCATGGCGGCTCCCTCAGTGGCGCGGTGTTGCGGGATGCCTTGAAATGGTAGCCCGGCGGTAGCGGCCCCGGCAAGGCGGCGGGGCCGGTGGCGTATACTCTCTGCCCTGACCGCTTCGCTCGCGGTGGCCACGGCGAGGCGAAGGGGTATCGTTGGCGCGCGTTCAGGAATCCGACTCCCCAGCCCCCGCCGCCGAACGGCGCACGTTCCGCTTCATCCTCTTTGGCGTCGCCCTGGGGACGATGCTGGCGCCGCTCAACACCACGTTGGTGGCGCTGGCGCTGCCCGAGTTCAGCGGGGAGTTCGGCGCCAGCCTCGACGCGGTCACCTGGACCATCACCGCCTACGTGATCGCGATGGCGGTGGTCCAGCCGATCGGCGGGAAACTGGGCGACCTCTACGGACGGCGCAGGCTCTTCCTGATCTCGTTGTTGGGCTTCGGCGTGGCGAGCGTCCTTGCCGCGTTGTCGATCGACCTGACGATGCTGATTGCGATGCGCGTTGCCCAGGCGCTGACGGCGGCGATGATGCTACCCACCGGCGCGGCGCTGGTGCGGCAGGTGTTTCCCGTGGAGCGCCGGGCCGCGGCATTCGGCGTCGTGGGGGCGGCGGCTGGCCTTGCCGCTGGGATAGGACCGGTCTTGGGCGGCGGGATTCTCGCGCTGGGCGGATGGCGGGCTATGTTCTGGATGAATGTCCCAATCGTCCTGCTGGGCCTGGCCGTTGCGTACCGTTACTTCCCAGCGGCCGCGGAGCGGGGCCCGCGTCCGCCGTTCGATCTCGCAGGCGCGGCTCTGCTGGGCGCGGCGATGATTGCCTTCGCGATGGCGCTCAACCTCGCCGGCGGCGTGTCCGTGGGCGTGACGGCAGGGCTCGCCGCGGCAACCGCCGTGCTGGTCTTGGTCTTCGCCGTCAACGAGCGCCGCGTGGTGGAGCCACTAACCGATCCGCGGTTGTTCGGCAACCGCTTCTTCCTCGGAGCGACGGGCACCATCCTCTTTTCCACCATCGGGTTGTACGCCATCATCCTCGTGGCACCCCTGCTGCTGAAGGTGGTCCAGGAGCGAGGCTCGGCTGAGACCGGTCTGATCATGGCGGCGATTTCGGCGCCGGTCTTCGTTTTTGCCCGGATAGGCGGACGGCTGGCGGACCGCCTCGGCCGCCGCCGGCCGGCGATGGCCGGCGGAGTGCTGCAGACTGGAGGAGCGGCGCTACTGCTCCTCCTCGACCTCGACACGAGCGCGTGGCCGGTGGTTGCGGGGCTCCTGCTCATGGGCGCGGGGCTGGCGCTGCAGATTCCCGCGTCTCAGACCGCCGCGGTTGAGGCCGTGGAGGAGCGCGACGCGGGCATGGCGAGCGGGGTGTACTCGATGGGGCGCTACATCGGCAGCCTCGTGGGGGCGGCGGCGCTCGCGGCGCTTGTGGGGACCGCCGCCGTCGAGGACATCAGCAGCGGCGACCTGACGCCGGTGTTCATCCTTATCACAGCCGCCGTGGCGGCGTCGATTGTGACGGCCTGGTTCATCAGGCCGCGCCGCTGGCGCGCTAGCGTGGGAGTCCCAGACCCCGCTGTGCAATGATGTTGCGCTGAATTTCCTGGCTGCCGCCGCCGACCTTGCACGCGGAGCGGAGATAGGCGCGTTCGACCGCGCCGTCCATGGGAATCGCCCGTCCGCCGGCGGGGTCGAGCTGGCCGAAGAGCCCCATGATCTCCATCGAGGCGAGGGAGACGTTGCTGCGGACCTCGACGGAGTAGACCTTCGCCAGGGAGGCCTCCATGTTGGGGACTTCGCCCTTGGCCTGCATGCCGATGACGCGGTAGGAGAGCATGCGGGAGACCTGGATCTGGACCGCCATGTCGGCGAGCTTGTGGCGCACACCGGTGCTCGCGAGCAGGGTGCGGCCGAAGGGGTCGCCGGTGAGGTAGGTCATGAGGTCGTCGAAGTCGCGGCGAGAGCCCGCGAGGGCGGCGACGTTGGAGCGCTCGAAGTCGAGGGTCGTGGTGGCGACGTACCAGCCGCGGTGCAGCTCGCCGAAGAGGCCGTCGCGGGGAACGCGGACGTTGTCGAAGTAGACCTCGTTGAAGCCCTGGCCGTTGTCCATCTGGCGGATGGGCTTGACGGTGACACCGGGCGACTTCATGGAGAAGAGGAAGTAGGAGATGCCGCGGTGCTTGGGGGCGTCGGGGTCGGTGCGGGCGAGGAGGTGGATGTGGTCGGCGTTGTGGGCGCTGGAGGTCCAGATCTTCTGGCCGTTGATGACGAAGTCGTCGCCGTCCTGCCCGGCGCGGGTCTGGAGGGAGGCGAGGTCGGAGCCGGCGTTGGGCTCGGAGAAGCCCTGGCACCAGCGGCTCTCGCCGCTGGCGATGCGGCCGATGTCCTCGCGTTTCTGGGCCTCGGTGCCGTGGACGATGAGGGCGGGGCCGAGCTGGTAGGCCTGAGGGTCGATGCCGGGGCAGCGGGCGTAGGACATTTCCTCGCGGAGGATGGCCTGGTAGGTGAGGGGGCGGTCCTCGCCGCCGTACTCCTTGGGCCACGACATGGCGATCCACCCTCGGGCCCCGATCTTCATGCGCAGAGCGCGAACCTGCTCGGCGAGGCCGGGGTCGGCGGCCTCGCCCTGGGCTCCGGCCAGGGCCAGATCCTCTGGCATTTCTTCGTCGATGAAGCGGCGGACCTCGTCCCGGTAGGCCTCTTCTTCGGGGGTGAAGCGAAAGTCCATGGTGTCCTCGTCGACCGGCTGCAGGCGGCCGGAGGGAGCATAGCAAAGGACGGATGCGCGGCAAACCGTGGCGGGTTGACCCCTCGGAGCGCCACGGTTATAAGATGGGGCCGCCCTTCGAGGAGGAAGCATGAGCGACACGTCACCGCGGTTCGAGGAAGTGGAGGCCGGTCAGGAGCTGGCTCCGATGGTGAAGACGCCGAACGAGGTGCAAGTCTTCATGTTCAGCGCGATCACGTGGGACACGCACCGCACCCACTTCGACACGCCGTATTCGGTCGATGAGGAGTCGCTGCCCGGCATTCTGGTGCACGGGCACCTGCAAGGCGCCTTCCTCACCCAGTACGTGACGAGGTGGGCCGGCACGGAGGGACGGCTCCGGTCGATCGACTATCAGAACCGGGGCATGGTGATCCCCGGCGAGCGGCTGACGGTGCGGGCGAAGGTCACCGGCAAGTCGGAAGAGGCGGGCGTGGGCTTGGTGGCCCTGGACATGTGGCTCGAGAAAGATGGCGGCGAGATGCCGACGACCGCCGCCGCCGTCGTCGAGATTCCACTGGGCTAGGCGCCGCCGTTCCGCTCCGTTGACACCGCCGAAAGGGCGGTGCTACCTTCGGATTCCGAAGCGATTTCCTTGGAGGCGGTCCGTGGCCGAGTTCACCTGCATTTCCGCCGATTCGCACGTCGTTGAGCCGGGCAACCTGTTTCTCGACTACATCGCCCCGGCGTACCGGGACCGCGCGCCGCGCGTCGTCCAGGAGGAGGACCGCGACATCTACATGTGCGAGGGGATGCGGCTGATCTCGATGCGGGGCGCCGCGAGTGCGGGGCGGCCCAGCGAGGAGCTCGGCTTCAAGGGCCGCGAGGACGAAGTGCCCCGCGGGGCGTGGGACCCGACGGCACGCTTGGCCGAGATCGAGCCCGACGGCGTGCAGGCCGAGGTGCTCTATCCCACGATGACGCTGCGGCTGTTCGCGGTCGAGGACACGGGGCTGCAGGACGCCTGCTTCCAAGCGTACAACGACTGGCTCGCGGACTTCTGCAAGGAGGTCCCCGGCCGGTTCAAGGGGATCGGCGTGCTGAACCTGGACGACGTGCCGAGCGCCATCGCCGAGATGAAACGCTGCCTGGAGATCGGGCTCCCCGGGGTGAGTATCGCGTTGTACCAGGACCAGGAGCGGCACTACGGGCACCCAGACTTCGACCCCTTCTGGGCCGCCGCCGAGGAAGTCGGCGTGCCGGTCAGCCTGCACATCCTGACGGAGCGCCGCCGCGCGTCGACCATCTATCGCAGTCCCGCAGACGGGGTCTGCGAGGCGGACACGATCCAACGCTCGCTGGCGCACATGACGTTCAACGGCGTCTTCGAACGGTTCCCGAAGCTGCGCCTCGTCTCCGCCGAGAACGACATCGGCTGGATGCCGTACTACCTGGAACGGATGGACTACGTCTTCGACCGGCGGCGGAATCTCTATCGGATGAACCTGTCGCGGGAAATGCTGCCGAGCGAGCTGGTGAAGCGCAACGTCTTCCTGACGTTCATGCGGGACAAGGCGGGCGTGATGAACCGCGGGCTGATCGGCGTCGACCGGATCATGTGGTCGAGCGACTACCCGCACGGGGACAGCACGTGGCCCCGCTCGCAGGAGATGATCGACTACCTGATGGAAGACGTTCCGGCCGACGAGCGCGCCCGCATCCTCGCCGACAACGCGCGGGGCCTCTACGGGTTCTAGCGACCCGCCTAGTTGCCGTTGAGGTTGAAGACCTTGACGGCGTTGTCCACGAGCACCTGGCGGCGCTCCGCCTCCGGCCAGTCGCCGATGGCGCGCTCGATGTACCACTGCGACTTGGGGAAGGTGCTCGTGGGGTGCGGGAAGTCGGACGACCACATGATGTTGTCCATGCCGATGACGTCGCGCATGCGGAGGCCGACGGACTCGAACCAGAAGTTGATGTAGCACTGGCGGTGGAAGTAGTCGCTGGGCTTGATCTTCAGGCTGCCGCGCTCCTTGAGGTTCTGCGCCTGCCATTGGTGGTCGGCGACTTCCAGGAGGTAGGGCGCCCAGCCGAGGCCGCTCTCCGACGAGACGACTTTGAGCGTGGGGAAGCGCTCGAGGATGCCGGAGAAGAGGATGGTGCTCATCACCATGATGTTGGCCGAAATGGTGCGCGTGGAGCCGTCGGAGAGCTTGGTGACGGTGTTATGGCCGTCCCAGGGGGCGGGGAAGGAGATACCCTGCGCCCCGCCTGAGCCGATGTGGAAGTTGACCGACATGTTCGTCTCCTGGGCCGCGTCCCAGAGGGGGTCCCAGTAGGGGTCGCAGATGTCGGGATAGCCGAACTGCTGGGGGAAGGCGATGGCGATGCCGTTCATCTTGCGCTCGACGGCGCGGCGCAGCTCGGCGATAGCGAGGTCGAGGTCCCACATGGGCAGCTGGGCGAGGGTGATGAAGCGGCCGGGGTAGGGCTCGGCGTATTCCTCGACCTGGAAGTCGTTGTAGGCGCGGATGCAGTCGAGGCGGAAGTCGGCGGGCCAGTCGGCGTTGTAGAAGGTGTTGCCGGCGATGCCGGCGACGTTGGCGAAGAAGGTGTGGACGTCGACGCCGTCCGCCTCCATGGCCTTGACGCGTTCGGCGGGGATGTAGGCCTTCTTCGGCATTTCGTCGAAGTTGACGGCGCTGGCGGTACGGTCGGCCATGGTGGCGTGGACGCTGCCCGGCCCCTTAACGGCGCGAGGCTCGCCGTTGATCCACCAGGTGTCGCCGCCATCGTCGCCGCGGACGACGTGGGGAATCTTGTCGCCCCACTTTGCCACGCTCATGCGGGCGGTCCAGGTGTCGGGTTTCTCTTGCAGGTGGTCGTCGGTCGAGATGCAGGTGTACCGCATCGTCCGCTCCTTTGCGCCTAGGGGAATGCCGGAATTGTAGGAGCGCCCGCAGAAAGGGTCAACGAGACCGCCGGCCGCTAGGCGGGGGCGTGTAGTATGTGGCGGCTGATGAAGCGGCGCCGCGCTCGGGCGCCGGGAGGCCGCCTATGCACATTGGACTCACCGCGGGTCTGCAGATCTTCTCCATGCCGCCGTCCGGGGCGCTGGCCATTGCTCAGCATGCCGAGGCCGCCGGCTTCGAATCGATTTGGATACCGGACCATCCGGTCATCCCCGAGGCGATACCGCCTCAGTATCCGTACAACGACACCGGCCGGCCCCCGTTCAACAACGCGTCGCCGTGGCTGGAGCCGACGGCCATGCTGACTTTCCTGGCGGCGGGCACCACGACGCTCGGCCTGGGCACCGGCATCTACATCGTGCCGCTGCGCAACCCCCATCTGCTGGCGCGCAGCTTGTCGACGGTGGACTGGCTGTCGAACGGGCGGCTGATGCTCGGCGTGGGCGTCGGCTGGATGCCCGACGAGGCCGCCGCCACCGAGACCGACTTCGACAACCGGGGCAAGCGTACCGAGGAGATCCTGGACATCTTGGTGCGGCTGTGGACAGAGGACGTGGTCGAGTACTCGGGCACCTACTATTCCTTTGGAAGGGTGAAGATGAACCCGAAGCCGGTGCAAAAGCCACATCCGCCGGTGCTCTACGGGGGGCACACGCCCGTCGCGCTCCGGCGCGCGGCGCAGCTCTGCAACGGCTGGATCGGCATGGGCTACACGCCGGACGAGCTACCCAGCTACCTGGAGCGGCTGACCGAGCTACGGAAGCGGTACGGCCGCGACGGGGAGGACTTCGACATCACGGTCACGCCCGCCGTTGCGCCGACGCTCGACACGGTCAAGCGGTTCCGGGAACTCGGCGTGACGCGCCTCAAGCTCACCCCGTTCAAGCGCGACGCCGACGCCGCGGCCTGCCTGGAAGGCATCGACCGCTTCGGCGACGAGGTCATCGCGAAGCTGTAGCTTCCGGCGAAGCTACAGCATGGTGAAGCCGCCGCTGACGCTGAGGGTCTGGCCGGTGATGAAGGCGGCGGCGTCGGAGGAGAGGAAGAGTACGGCGTTGGCGATGTCGTCGCCGTAGCCGAGGCGTCCCAAGGGGTAGTGCGATGTCGCCCGCTGCAGGCGGTACTCTGGCGTGCCGCGTTCCTCGGCGCGCCAGGGTCCGGTGAGGGACTCGATGTCGGTGCCCTCGGGCTGGGTCGCGCCGGGGGTGACGACGTTGACGCGCACGCCCTGGGGGGCGACCTCCTTGGCGATTGACTTGCATGCGGCGATGACCGCACCGCGCGCCCCGGAGTAAACGGCGGCCTTGAACTCGCCGACGCGCCCCGCTTCGGACGAGAGGGCCACGATGTTGCCCGATCCCTGGCGGACCATGTGGGGGAGCGCCGCGTGGATGGTGTTGAGGACGGCGATGTAGTTGGTGTGGACGATACCGCTCCAGGTGTCGGGATCGTTGTCGAGGAAGAAGGCGCGGCCGGCCCAGCGGGCTATGGCTACCACCAACACGTCGAGGCGCCCCGTCTCCCCGACGGCGCGATCGATGACTACCTGGGCCTCCTCGCGTGAAGCGGCGCCGGCGTGGACGGCGGTGATCGAGAGGCCGGCGGCGTCGACGTCGCGGTTGACGGAGTCGAGCATGGCTTTGTCGTCGGCGGAGAGGAGGACGCGCGACCCCTCGGCGGCGTAGAGGAGAGCCAACGAACGTCCGGTCTTGGAGCCGCCGCCAGCGATGACGACGGTCTTGTCTTCGAGTCCTAGTTCCATCGGTCGGGGGTCTCTGACGCTAGGCCGCAGGGCAGGGCGTGTCAAGCGTAGAAAAGAGAGAGGCGGCCCCTGAGGACCGCCTCTCCTTCAGCGTCTCTCTGTTCGCGGATTAGTTCCTGCCGGGCATGTAGTTCGGCGATCCACCGTCGGTGTCGTTGCCGAAGGGCGCGAAGTCCCGGTCGACCCAGAGCTGCTCCATGTCCTCGACGACGTCGGCGACCGTGCAGCACTGGGTCAGCGGCATGTTACGCAGGGCGGGCCACCAGGAGTGGAAGCGCTTGGTGCGGAACAGGCCGACGAAGATGCGCCGCTCCAGGAAGTCGAGTTGGATCTTATCGGCGATGGCCCGCTGCTCCTCGAAGGTCCTAGCCTGCAGGAAGTCATCCCAAAGCTGCGGGACTCCGCCGAGGTCCCAAGGCTCGGTGAAGTAGCCCTCTTCATTGAAGGTCGGACCGTACTGGAGGCGCATGTTCGCGCCGGGGAACGGCGAACCTGAGAAGAGGAAGAACCAGCCCACGTCCCAGTTCTTGGTGCGCAGCTCGTCGAAGTCGTTGGAGCCGGGGATCACGAGGCCTTCCTCGTTGGGCTCGATCCAGATGTCGGACAGGGAGTCAATGGCGATCTGCATCGCCTCCTGGGAGGAGAGGCGGGCGACGAACCGCAGCCTGAGCGGGTTGTCTGGGCCGTATCCGGCGGCTCTCATCAGCTGGCGGGCGGCGAGGACGTCGCGGGCGCGGTCGGCCTGGTTATCCGCGTAACCTGGTCGGCCGACGAACATCTCCCTGGGGAGTGCCCAGGCACCGTTCAGCTCGGCGGGAATGCCGACGCCGTGGAGCACGATGGCCGTCTCGGGGCCGTAGGCGAGGTCGCGGATGGCGAACCGGTCGACGGCCATGTCGATGGCCTCACGGATACGGGGGTCGTTGAGCGCGGGGTTGCGGTTGTTGAAGAAGAGGGCGTTCAGGGTAGACGCCATGTCCGCCTTCTGCCATCCGGGGATGGTTGCCCGTAGCTGGGCGTCCCGCCCGGCGACTCGGTTGGTCACCACGGGGCGCTGCCAGAGGACGTTGCCGGCCTCGAAGGCGCCGATGATGGCGGTGGTGTCGGAGATGATGAAGATCTCGATGGCGTCGAGGTAGGGGAGCTGGCGGCCCGCGCTGTCGGTCTTCCAGTGGTCGGTGCTGGCTTCCATGACCCACTTCACGTCCGCCTCGTTGGAGACGAAACGGAAGGGCCCGGTGCCGTTCCCCTGTGCGTTGAGGTCGGCGGGCATCATGTCGGAGGGGACGATGTAGAGCGTCCGGGTGAGCTCAAGGAGCTGGTTGAAGAAGGCGCTGCTGAATTCCTTGAGGTGAATCTCGACGGTAGTGTCGTCGATGGCAACGGCGTCATCGACAATGTCCATCGCGGCCACGTTCCCTGGGTCGCGCAGCCTCGACGGAGCGCCGCCGTCGCCGTCCTCTTTGCTCTCGTACTTCTCGGGGTTCTTCATCCGGTCCATGCTGTAGACGACGTCTTCGGCGGTAAAGTCGGAGCCATCGTGGAACTTGACACCTTCATGGAGCTTGAAGGTGTAGACCCTGGCGTCGGAGCTTAGAGACCACTCGGTAGCCAAGTCGGGAACGGGGGAAGAGCCATCGAACTTGCTCAGCTCGATGAGCTTGTCGTAGATGGGACGGACGGGGGTCACGATTCCGGGGACGATTCGCAGGAGCGGATCGACGCCGCGTCCGTTGAGGTGCTGTACCGCGGTCAGGGTGCCTCCGGCAATGGGGTCGACGCCGGGGACCGCGGTGGGCACCGGCACGGGGGTGGCGGTGGCTGCTCGGGTCGGCGAGACGGTAGGCGCCTCAGTAGGCTCGGGCATGGCGGTGGCCTCGGGCATGGCCGTGGCCTCGGGCATGGCGGTGGCCTCGGGCATCGCTGTAGGCTCGGGCATGGCGGTGGCCTCGGGCATCGCCGTAGCCTCGGGCATGGCGGTGGCCTCAGGCATGGCGGTGGCCTCAGGCGCGGGCGTGTCTGTCGGTGCGGGCGCGGCGGTGGGTTGGGGCGCCGCGGTAGGGTCGGCGCCGCCGCACGCGGCAACGACCAGTAGCATGACTCCGAGCGCGGTGACAAACGAGAACATTCCGCGGTGGCGCTTGAGCATATGTGCCTCCTAAAGGCGAGCGCATCCGTTCAGTCCCTCATGAATCTCACCAGGCTGGGAGGGGGCCGAAGCGCTCGTGGCGCGCACGATAGCAGGCGGCTTTCACTTCTGTCAATGCGCGCAAACGCAGCCCGCGGCGGGCGCAATCGGTGTGCTTGACGCTCCCATAGGGGCGTACTACAGTTCGCGAACGCTCGGCCCGTAGACCGACCCCTTGTCTGCTGGCCCGCCGGACCAGATTTGGAGGGAGTGCGCCCCGCCGGCGCGTTGGTTGCCGGTCCATGCAGAAGTACATAGCCCGCCGGGTCGTCCTCTTCATCCCGACGCTCTTCCTTGCGTCGGTGCTCGTGTTCCTCATCGTGCGGGTCGCGCCCGGCGACCCAGTAGACACGTTTTTCGGGACCGACCCCAGCATCGACGCGGGGGTCACGTTCTCACAGGAGCAGCGCGACGCGCTCCGTGAAGAGCTCGATCTCGATCACAACGTCGTAGTGCAATACGGCTTGTGGGTCGCGGACGTCTTCACGCTGAATCCGGGTGAGTCGTTCCGTACGCAGGAAGAGGTTCTCGACGTGGTGAAGGCGTCGCTGCCGCTGACGCTGGAGCTTGCCTTCGCCACCATCATCATCGCCGTGGCGGTGGCGCTGCCGTTGGGCATCATCAGCGCCATACGCCAAGATACCTGGCTCGACTACGCGCTGCGGGTCTTCAGCATCGGCTTTCTGGCGATGCCGATCTTTTGGACGGGGATTATCGCCCTGGTGATTGCCTTCGAGACGTTCGCCTGGGGTCCGCCGGTGGACTACGCCGATATCTGGGAGGACCCCTGGCTGAACATTCGGAAGCTGTGGCTTCCTGTGTTGATTCTGGCGCTGAACTCGGCGGCGGTGATCGCCCGGATGCTGCGC
>DAOUKZ010000087.1:0-5668 GCA_034420775.1 Dehalococcoidia bacterium | reverse complement strand
GGTGTCGCGCCCATCGCGGCGCCGAGGTGCGCCAGCGCGGCGCGGGCGCGTTCGAGGTCGAGGGGCCGCCCCGCGACGGTGAAGTCGCCGGCCCCGAGGCGGCCGAGCACGAGGTTGGCGTCTGTGACCGTCGGCTCCTCGCCGCGCCCGTAGGCGGCGGGGCCGGGGTCGGCCCCCGCCGATTCCGGCCCGACGACGAGCGCGCCGCCGGCGTCGACGCGGGCGATCGAGCCGCCGCCCGCGCCCACGCTGTAGATGTCGATGGCCGGCGTGCCGATGGGGAGACCGGCGAGCGACCAGGCGTTTGTGCGGGGGACGCCGCCGTCGCAGAGGCAGACGTCGGTGGACGTGCCGCCCATGTCGAAGCAGATGGTGCGCTCGTAGCCGGCATCCTTGGCGAGCCGGAAGGCCCCGGCCACGCCGCCCGCGGGACCGCCCGAAATCGTCTCGATGGGGCGCCGCATCGCGGCCTCGGCGGTCACCGAGCCTCCGGACGACTGCACGACCCGGAGGCCGGAGCTGAGCGAACCGGCGAGGCGGGCGAGGTAGCGCTCCACGACGGGAGAGACGAAGGCGTTGATTACCGTCGTCGCGGTGCGCTCGTATTCGCGGTATTCGGGCAGGACTTCGTGGGAAACGTAGACCAGGGGGCCGCCGTCTCCGGCCAGGGCGTCGCGCAGCATGCGCTCGTGCTCGGGACGAAGGAAGGAGAAGAGGCAGCAGACGGCGACGGCCTCCGCGCCGGACGCCCGCACATGCGCGGCGACCTCGCGTACCGCCTCCGGGGTAAGCGCCTTGATGACCGAGCCGTCGGAGGCGACACGCTCCGGCGCGCCGAAGCGGCGCTCCGCGGGCACGAGGGGTGGCGGCCGGCCGGCCCACACGTCGTAGAGCGATGGGCGGTCCTGCCGGCCGATCTCCAGCACGTCCTGGAAGCCGGCGGTGGTCACGAGGGCGGTCTTCGCGCCTTTGCCTTCGAGCACCGCGTTCGTCGCCACCGTCGAGCCATGGACGACGAGCGCGGCGTCCATGCCGCCGATCTCGCGCAGCCCGCGCAGCACGCCTTCCGAAGGGTCGTGGGGCGTCGAGGGCGTCTTGTGGACGCGCAACCCGGCATCGTCGACGAGGTAGAGGTCGGTGAAGGTGCCGCCGACGTCGACGCCGACGACCGCGGCGGCCTGGGTGGAGGACATAGGCCATTGTAGGCGCACTGCGCCAGAGAGGGAGAGGCCGGAGGGGGTTCTCCCAAAGGGAGGGAGGCCGCAGGGGACGGGCACGTCGCGACGCGCCGGTACGGGGGAGCGTGGCGATGAGGGGGCCCGCCCCGCCCGGCCCCGCCGGCGCGCCTGGCGGCGCGACCCCGCCCTCAGTCCCTCCCCCAAGGGGAGGGAGGTTTAAGGCGGGCGCTCGGTGGGGTTGACCGGGGTAGTGGGGAGCGGGCGCGCCGCGCCGCGCCCCTACAGGGGAGGGAGGGTGGCGTTGATAACCGGTGGTGGTGGATGAGGGGATGGGCACCCACAAGAGGTGCCCCTACAGGAGAGGGGAGACTGCCCGGCCCCGCCCCGGCCCTCTCTCAGTCTCCTCCAGAGGGGGAGAGGTTTATGGTGCTGCCTCGACAGGGGGGGGAGGGCGGGGCTATCCTATGGCGGATTTCGCAACCCGCCGCATTGGAGGAGCGCCGTGGAACTGAAGGAAGGCGACAAGGCCCCCGATTTTTCCCTGCCCGCGTCGACGGGGGAAACGATCTCGCTGACAGATTTGGCCGGCAAGAAGGTCGTGGTCTATTTCTACCCCAAGGACAACACGCCGGGCTGCACGACGGAGGCCTGCGCCTTCCGCGACGTCCGCGGCGAGCTCGAAGCCGCGGGCGCGGTGGTGCTGGGCGTCAGTGCCGATAGCCTAAAGTCGCATGCCAACTTCGTGGATAGAAATGGGCTCAACTTCCCGCTGCTCTCCGACGCGGACAAGACGATGGCGGAGTCGTACGGCGCGTGGGGAGAGAAGAAGAACTACGGCAGGACGTACATGGGGATGAAGCGCATGACCTTCCTGATCGACGAAGAGGGCGCGATCGAGAAGATCTGGCCGCAGGTGAGGGTCAAGGGCCACGCCGACGCGGTCTTGGCCCAGGTCAAGGGCGGCTAGGCGGCGGGCAGCCCCGGGGTTACTTCTTGCCCATGTGAATGGGCTCTTTGAGCTTCTCGATGAACTGATCGATCGGGATCGCGGGGAGCGACATGATGTGGATTGTGCCCCGCGAGCCGAGATCGACGGAGAGATGGGCGATCGTTTCGTTGTCGGGGGCCTCGATCACGGTGAGGAAGTCGTACTGGCCCATGACGGCGTACTGCCCGACGATCTTGCAGCCGAAGTCCTTCACTTCGAGATTGACTTGCTCCAGGCGCTCCGGGTGCTCAGCTATCCGTTGGCGGCCTTCCGTGGTCAGCTTGGTCAGCAGCAGATATGTCGGCATCGAAAGCCTCTTTTCGTGTGCTCAAGCGCGACGCGTTCCGTGGGGTGATGGGATTATGTGTACCAGGCGCGAGGCCGTCAAGGGTGCCGGGCGGCCCTCGAAGCCGGGCCGTGATACCATAAGCCGACTTCGAGGTGAGGGGGATGCGACGCTCCCCCGACCGGGCCGGCAGCGAGACGCATGAAGATCGGCGCGCACGTATCGTCATCGGGCGGCGTTCACAAGGCCATCGACCGGGCTGAAGAGATCGGGGCGGAGGCGATCCAGGTCTTCGTCTCGGGGCCCACGATGTGGCGGGTGAAGATACCCGACGAGAAGGTGACGGAGAAGTACCGCGAGCGGGCCGAGGCCACGAAGATCGACACCGCATTCTTCCACGGCGTCTATCTCATCAACCTCGGCTCGCCGAATCCGGAGCTCGTGGACAAGGGCGTCGATTCACTGATCAAGTATCAGACGGCGGCGGAGAGGATCGGCTGCAAGGGCACGATCTTCCACGTCGGCAGCCACAAGGGGCAAGGGTTCGAGACGGTGTTACCTCAGATCGTCGAGTCGTTCCACCGCGTCCTCGACGCATCGCCGGAAGGCCCCTGGCTGATCATCGAGAACAGCGCCGGCATGGGCCAGTCGATCGGCTCGACGTGGAGCGAGATCGGCGAGATCATGCGGGGGGTGGGAAGCGATCGGGTGAAGGTCTGCCTCGACACGCAGCACTCCTTCGCCAACGGCTACGACGTAGCCTCGAAGGAGGGCCTGGACCGGGTCATGACGGAGTTCGACGAGGAGATCGGCCTTGAGAACCTGGTCGCGGTGCATGCCAACGATTCGAAGGTCCCGTTCGAGGGCGGGCTGGACCGGCACGAGAATATCGGCGAGGGCTATATCGGGACTGAGGGGTTCGAGGTTATCATGGCGCATCCCGCCTTCCAGGAGGCGCCGTTCCTGCTTGAAGTGCCCGGTTTCGAAGGGGAGGGCCCCGACAAACGCAGCGTCGATACCCTGAAGGCAATGCGAGGGCGTTGAGCTCCTATGGCGGAGAGTAAGCGCGATTACTACGAAGTCCTCGGCGCGAGCCGAGGCGACAGCCAAGGTGCGATTCGGAAGGCGTACCGCGAGAAGTCTTCGCTCTATCACCCCGACCACGACGACAGCCCTGAGGCGGGGGCCAAGTATAGGGAGCTCTACGAAGCCTACGAAGTGCTCTCCGACAAGAAGAGTCGAACCGCTTATGACCAGCATGGGCACGAGTGGAGGCGAGTCGCGGGGCTTGAGGAAGCGGGCACGCGAGGCGACGTCAGTCACGATGGGGAACGCTGGCCCGAACCGAAGGCCCCGCCCCGCACCGACCGTGAGGGATGGCCAGACCCCAAGCCTCGTCACCGCGCCGAGCTCAAGCAACTCCCCTGGAAGCACCGGATCTTCAACTCGGTGGTGGCGATCGGGGTCGCGATCATCGTCATGTGGCTCACGAGCGATACCGGATGGGCGGCCGTCTATGGCTTCGTCACCTTTTTCGTGCTGGCCACCGTGCTGAACATGTACCTCACCCATCGCTACAACCAGGACCCCGCCAATTGGGAGGGTCCGCTCGGCAGGTAGCGCGCCGCGCCGCCCGGCCGGAACGCGCCGCGTCCGCCGTACACCAGCCCAGACTGAGGAGACCGATCTTCATGACCACGGCCGAATCCTTTGGCGGAATGAATCTGTTCGACGCGGCGCGCGCCGCCGGCATCGCGTTCTCGGAGGAGTACGTCCCCGAGGATAAGTTCGTCGAGGCTAACGGCATGCCGCTGCACTACCTCGATTGGGGCAACGCCGACAAGCCGAAGATGCTCCTCCTCCACGGCGGGGCGCAGACGGCGCACAGCTGGGACTTCTTCGCGCTTGGCATTCGCGACCATTTCCACGTGGTCGCGCTCGACCAGCGGGGTCATGGGGACAGCGGCTGGTCGGAGGAGGGGAACTACGGCGCGCCGTTCCACGTTGCCGACGTCGACGCCTTCACCGACGTCATCGGCTACGACCGGTTCACGCTGGTGGGGCTCTCGATGGGTGGGAGGAACTCCTACGCCTTCGCCGCGGCGCATCCGGAGAAGGTCGAGCGCCTGGTGATCGTGGACGTGGGGCCCGACGTGCAGCGGGAGGGCAGCGCCTACATCCGCGAGTTCCTCGAAGATACCGAAGTGTTCGAGTCGTTCGATTGGCTGGTCGAGCGGGTGCGCCGGTACAACCCGCGCCGTCCCGAGGAGCAGATCCGGGGCAGCCTGCTCAACAACCTGAAGCGCATGGACGATGGGCGCTGGACGTGGAAGCACGACCGGCGCCGCGGCATCCGCCGCGACCGGGGCGGCGAGATGAGCGGGAGCGCGTGGAGCGACCTTGCGACGGTCCAAGCCCGGACCCTGGTGGTGCGCGGGGCGGAGAGCAACATTCTCTCCGTCGAGACCGCGCAACGGATGATGGAGACCCTCAAGGACGGCCAACTCGTCGAGGTCTCGAAGGCGGGACACCTAGTGCAGGGGGACAATCCCGTGGAGTTCGACAAGGTCGTCCGGGAGTTTCTCGGCGTCCCGGTCGCGTAGGCACACCAGGGAGCCGGAGCGGCGCCTGTCGGCGCCCCGCGCCCTCTCTCAATCTCCCCCAGGAGGGGGAGAGGTCTAAGGTGGCGCCCTTGCTCAGCTAGCTGCCGAGGGGGCTTCCGCCGCCGGCCCAGCGCAGGATGTCGTTGTAGGTCACGGCGAGGAAGACGACCATGAGGAGGGCGAAGCCCATCGCGTGGGCGAGGGCCTCTCTGTGGGGCGGGATGCGCTTCCCGCCGCGGAGCACCTCGATCGCGATGAAGAACAGCCTCCCGCCGTCCAAGGCGGGGAAGGGCAGGATGTTGATGATCGCGAGATTGAGGCTGAGCAGCGCGGCGAGGGTGAGCAGGGGCACGAAGCCGAGCCCCGCCACCTCGCCGGTGACCTGAACGATCCCCACGGGCCCGCTCACCTCGTCGAGCGGATCGCTGCCGCCGGAGAACCACGAGGAGATGCCGTTCTTCATCAAGACGACGGAGTCGGCGATCCGCTTGCCCGCCATGGGGACGGCATTCCAGAACGGCTCGGAGCGGGACACCGTCCGCTCGTTCAAGAGGGCGACGCGGATACCGGTGTGGCCTTGGCCCTTGGGCACCTCCCGCCGTGGGATGTAGTC
>DAOUKZ010000086.1:0-21842 GCA_034420775.1 Dehalococcoidia bacterium | reverse complement strand
AGGCCCTGCGGCACCGCCCCAAAGAGAAAACCCACGCTGGAAGGGTGGCGCTTCCAGCGTGGGCGAAGCGAGGTTTGGGCCGTTGCCGGCAGAGAGAGATTGTTAGTGCTGTTTCCGCGGCCGCGTCTCGGCACGGCCGCTCAACACCCCTCGCGTAGTGATAGTCTGTCCCATCGGCGTCCGCAGATTGCCTCCGGCGACGCCAATCTACCAACCGCGAGGGGAAGGTGTGTTAAGCGCGGTTAAGCGTTGCGTTAAAGGTCGCGCGGCACAAAGTACGCACGGCAGCGTTCTCGACATCGTCGCGCGAGGACTGGCGCGATAGGCCGCGGGCCGGTCTCGCTCTCGTGAACGAGACCCTGGCCGGTTAGGACTCGTAGCCCACCCTGATAATGTACATGCCGGTGCGGTCCGCTGCCCCGGAGCCCACGGCGATGTAGTAGACGCCGGTACTGTCGGGCTCGAAGACGACACTGACGTGCGCCCCGCTCCCGGAGCTGGCGGTGTTCGCGATCACCGTACCGTTGCTGTCGTAGATCCCAAGAATCTTGAGGTCCGTCGCCTGGTGCTTGGTCGGTGCGTAGTCATCAGACCAGAGGTCGATGGTGTATTCGACACCCTGGGTGAGTTCGGTCTTGAACCAGTCCTCATCGGGTTCGTCGCTCCAGATATCGCCAAGGAAGCCGCCGGATCCAAAGGAGTCACGGGAGAGGCCCCGCGCAGGCCTTACGGAGTGTGTCGCGGTCGTGTCCGCGGGCAGGTCGAGCTCTTCAGCGTAGCCGTTCGGCCCGCCGAACCAGGGGTAGGCCTTCTCGCCGTCGACCATCATGCAGATGGTGTTGACACGGATCTTTATCTGGTAGGTGCCGGTCCCGCCCTTACCGTCGACTTCGATCTGCCAGGGCCCGGGACCGAGCCATATCCAGGTCCCCAGGCTGTTCCGCCCGTAGCCGGCGTCATCAATGTGCCAACTGTACTCCGCTCCTTCGGTGCCGTTGACCATTCTGACAGAGATGAGATTGGGGTCTGCAAGGGTAAGGTCACCTGGGTGCGTGTCCTCGTCCAGCATGTCGCGGCCGTCGTCGGCGCCGATGACCTCGATGATGTAGTGCCGGTAGGGGTCGAAATCGAAGGTCCAGAAATCCTTTTCGCCCGCTTGGGTGATCTCACCGATTTCATCCAGCACGATCATCTTGGTGGCCAGGTTGTCGCACTCGGCGTTCGCCAGGATGACGATGGCCGTGTCCGGATCGCCGAGAACGACACCCGTGGGGAGCGGCGTCCCGAAACCGAGCTCCACCTGCTCGCCGCTGTCTTCCACGTTGTCGTCGAAGGCGACCACCGTGAACGACTTCTCGTCCTCTCCCGCATTGAAGGTCAGCGTCGTCGGTGCGCCCGTCCAGTCGTCGGGGGTGGCCCCAGCCTTCCCTTCCGCGGTTATCTGAATGACCATCCGCGCCGGGGCCGGCTGGCTCAGTTGCACGACGACCGTGGCGTCTTCGCCGCCCTCAGTGGCCATGTACATGTCGGAACTGAAGCTGACTTCGGTCTCGTCGTCGATGACGGTGATGTTGACACTCCCCACGCTGATGCCGCCATAGTCGGTGTCGGTGGACGCCGCCGAGTGGGTGATGGTGGCCCTTTCGGCCAGCGCGTCGTCGTCCTGGTCCCCGGTAACGGTCACGGTCTGCTCGTCCTCCCAGTTTGAGTCGGTGAAGGTGAGCGTTGTTTCGTCAACAGATATGTCAGAGCTGCCGGACTTGGTGATGGTGATGACGACGTCGTCGGTGGGCTGCGAGGTCAGCACCACGGTGTAGGTCTCGCTGCTCCCCTCGTTGATGGTGAGCGAGGTCTGGGACACCTTTACGCTCGCGCCCTCGTCGTCGTTGATGTCGATCGTTGTCTCGTCGGGCGTCGTCGCCGTCACCCGGTCGGGAAGCTGGGCGCCGAAGCTCAGCTTCACCGACTCCCCGTCGTCGTCCAGGCTGTCGTCCGTGGCGATGAAGTCGACGATGACTTCCGTTTCCGTCGGTTGGAAGGTCACGTTGTTCGGCATGGGGGTGTAGTCGCTGCTGCTCGCGTCGTCCTGGTTGGTGGTGACGAGGGGGATGATCAACTGGCGCTCGGGATCGGCGCTCAGCTTCACCTTGACCTCAACCGTATCCCCCTCGTTGACGGAGTAGCTGGACAACTCGAAGCTGACCTCGACGAACGGGTCGTCGTCGTCGTCGATGCGCACCGTCGCCGCGTTCGTGGTCCCCTCGCTGACCCGGTCCGGGAATGCGCCGGTGTCGAACCTCAGCAGCACCGACTCGTTATCGTCGTCCACCTCGTCGTGTTCCGCCGTGAAGGTGAAGGTCTGCTCGGTCTCGCCGCTCTCGAAGGTCACGTCGACCGGCGCGCCCGAGTAGTCGGTGGGGTTGGCGCCGCCCTGCTCGCTCGCCGTGATGGAGATGATGACCTGGCGCTCAGGGTCGGCGCTCAGCTTCACCGTGACCGTGACCTCGTTCTCCGTGATGCCGTTGGTGCTCGTATCGTCACTCTCCGCCACGGTGTACGTCGCCTGCTCGAAGCTCACTTGGACGGACGGGGCGTCGTCGTCGTCGATGCTGACCGTCGTCTCGCCCGGCGTTCCCGCGCTGACCCGGTCCAGCGAACTGGTGTCCAAGACCAGCTTCACCGACTCATCGTCGTCGTCCACCGTGTCGTGGATCGCGGTGAAGGTGATGGTCTTCTCCACCTCGCCACTCTCGAAAGTCACGTCGGCGGGCACGGTGAAGTCCCCGTCACCGACCCCGCCTTGCTTGGTCTTGGTGATCGGGATAATCACCTGGCGCTCGGGATCGGCGCTCAGCTTCACCGTCACCGTGACCTCGTTCTCCGCGACGTTGTTGGTGCTCGTATCGTCACTCTCTGCCACGGTGTACGTCGCCTGCTCGAAGTACACCGTCACCGGCGGATCGTCGTCGTCGTCGATGCTGACCGTCGCCTCAGTCGGCGTCCCATCACTGACTCGGTGCAGCGAATTGGTGTTGAAGCCCAGCTTCACCGACTCATCGTCGTCGTCCACCGTGTCCTGGGTCGCGGTGAACGTGAAGGTCTTCTCCGTCTCCCCGCTCTCGAAGGTCACGTCGGCGGGTACGGTAAAGTCCGCGTCACTCGCCCCATCCTGCTTGGCCTTGGTGATGGGGATGATCACCTGGCGCTCGGGGTCGGCGCTCAGCTTCACCTTCACCGTGAGGTCGTCGCCCTCGTCGACGCTGTATGCGTCGAACTCGAAGCTGACGTCCACGGGTGGCACGTCGTCGTCGGTAATGGAAACCGTCGTCTCGACCGTGGTCCCATCGCTGACCCGGTCCAGCGAGCTGGTGTCCAAGACCAGCTTCACCGACTCGCCGTCGTCGTCCACCGTGTCTTGGACCGTGGCGAATGAGAACGTGTGCTCAGTCTCGCCGCTGAAGAAGGAGACGGCCGTGGGCAACGACAAGTAATCGTCGCTCGTTGCACCGTCCTGGTCGGTCTTCACGAGTGGAATGACCACGTACCGCTCGGGGTCCTCGCTGAGGGTCACCTTGACCGTCACCGTGCCCCCTTCGTCGACCGTATAGCCGGCCTCCTCGAAGCTCACCGTGACCGGCACGTCTTCGTCGTCGGTGGTCGTCACCTTGACGCTCCCGGCGGCGAAGTTGTTGTAGTCGGCGTCCGTGGAGGCAACCGTGTGCGTGATCGTGCCGGTGTCGTCCAGATGGTCGTCGTCCTGGTCGGCCGTGACGGTGACCGTTTGCTCCTGGTGCCAGTCAGTGTCCGTGAAGGTAAGGGGCGTGGTGGCGTCAACCGATATATCGGGGCCGCTGGGCACGTTGACGGTTACGGTGACGTCGGCGGTGGGCTGGGAGGTCAGCACCACCGTGTACGTGTCGGTGAAGCCCTCGTCGATGGTCAGGCTGGGCGGCTCGATCGTCACCCCGGCGCCGTCGTCGTCGTTGATGCTGACTGTCGTCTGGGGAATGGTTCCCCCACTGATGCGGCTCGGCAGGTCGGAGCCGAAGCTCAGCCTCACGGACTCGCCGTCGTCGTCGAGCATGTCCTGGGCCGCGGTGAAGGTGAACGTCTCCTCCGTGTCGCCGCTCACGAAGGTCAGCGTCTCGGGCACGCCCGAGTAGTCTGCGGGGCTGCTCACCCCGCCCTGATCGCTCTTGGTGATGGGGATTTCCACCTGGCGCTCGGGATCGGCGCTCAGCGTGACCGTCACCGTCACGGTGCTTCCCTCATCGACGGAGTAGGCGGTCTGCCCGAAGTTCACCTTGACGAACGGGTTGTCGTCGTCGTTGATGTCGATCGTGGCCTCGTTGTTGGTCCCCTCCGTCACCGCGTTGGGGAGGCTCCCGAAGCCCAGCTTCACCGACTCGTCGTCATCGTCCACCGTGTCCTGCCGCGCGGTGAAGGTGAAGGACTGCTCTGTCTCCCCGCTCTCGAAGGTCACGTTGCGGGGCACTCCGGAATAGTCGGCGCTGGTCGCGCCGTCCTGCTCCGTCTTGTTGATGGGGACGACCACGCGCCGCTCGGGGTCTTCGCTGAGGGTGATCTCAACCGTGACTTGATCGCCCTCGTCAACCAAATAGGTGGCCCGCTCGAAGGTTACCGTCACCGGGACGTCTTCGTCGTCGATTACCTCCACTTCCACGCTGCCGACGCTGATGCCGTTGTAGGCGCTGTCCGTGGACGTAGCGGCGTGCGTGATGGTGGCGGACTCGTCGAGGTGGTCGGTGTCGTCGTGGGCCGCCGTTACCGTCACCGTCTGCCTGTCGTCCCAATCGGAGTCGGTGAAGGTGAGCGTCGTCTCGTCGGCGGATACGTCGGAGCTGCCCGTCTCGGAGATGGTGATGACGACGTCGGCTGTCGGCTGCGAGTTCAACACCACCGTGTAGTTCCCGCTGCTTCCCTCGCCGATTGTCAGCGCCGTCGGGGAAACAATCACCCCAACGCCGTCGTCGTCGTTGATGGAGACGGTGGCCTCATTCGTCGTGCCGGCGGTGACCTCGTCGGGCAGCGTCAGCCCGAAGCCCAGCGTCACCGACTCGCCGTCGTCGTCGATGTCGTCCTGCGTCGCTGAGAAGATGATGGTCTCCTCGGTGTCGCCGCTCCTGAAGGTCACGTTCTCGGGGACGCCTGAGTAGTCGTCGCCGCCGGCGTCGCCCTGCTCGCTCTTGGTGATCGGGATGACGACCTCCCGCTCAGGGTCCTTGTCGAGGGTCACCCTGATCCTGGCCGTATCCCCCTCGTTCACCGAGTAGGTGGCGGACGCGAAGTTCACCGTGACCGGCACCTCCTCGTCGTCGACCACCTTCACGTTGAGGCTGCGCACACGGATGCCGTTGTAGTCGGCGTCCGTGGAGGCAACCGTGTGCGCGATGGTGGCGGTGTCGTCGAGGTAGTCCTCGTCCTGCTCGGTGGAGACGGTGACCGTTTGCGGGTCGTCCCAGGTGGAGTCGGTGAAAGTGAGCGTCGTCTCGTCTGCAGATACGTCGGGGTCGGTGGGAGTCCCGACCGTAACGACGACGTCGTCGGTGGGCTGGGAGTTCAGCACCACGGTGTAGGTGTCATCTTCACCCTCATCGATGGTCAGCCCGCTCGGGGAGATTCGCACGCCGACGCCGTCGTTGTCGTTGATGGTGACCATCGCCTCGTTCCTGGAGCCCAAGATCACCGCGTCGGGCAGCGGTAGGCCGATCCCCAGTGCCACCGCCTCTTCGTCGTCGTCCAACATGTCCTCGGTCGCTGCGAAGTCGAACGTCTTCTCCTGCTCTCCGCTCTCGAAGATCACCTGCGACGGTATGCCGGAGTAGTCGGAAGGCGTGATGCCGCCGTACCAGGTCTGGGTGATGGGAATCACCACCTGGCGCCCGGGGTCGCCATCGAGCATGACCTTCACCGACACCCGGCTCCCCTCGTCGACGGAGTAGGTGGACTGCTCGAAGGTCACCGTCACCTCCCTGACGGGCTCGGGGCCGTCGTCGTCGATGATGGAGATGTTGGTCGCCTTGATGGTGCCGGCTGTGACATCGTTCGGTAGGGCCCCCAGGTCTAGGCGCAGCGACTCATCATCATCGTCTGCCACGTCCTGGGTCGCGGTGAAAGTGAACGAGCTCGACGTCTCTCCGCTTTCAAAGGTGACGCTGGACGGCACGCCCGAATAGTCGGCCGACGTCGCGCCCCCTTCTTCGGTCACGCTGATGGGGACGACCACCTGCCGCTCGGGATCCGCGCTCAGCGTGAGCGTCACGGTCACCGAGTTCCCCTCAACGACCGTGTAGCCGGCCCGCTCGAAGCTCACCTCCACCGGCACCGGCACCGGCGCCGATGGCGTCGCGTCAGGGGCTCTGGCGACGTACGTGGGATCGTCGTCCGTGATGGTGATGGTGGTCTCGTCGGTCGTCCCACCGGTGACCGCCGTGGGGAGTGAGCCAAAGTCCAGCTTCACCGACTCTTCATCGTCGTCCGCCTGGTCCTGGACCGCGGTAAAGGTGAAGGAATGCTCCGTCTCACCACTCTCGAAGGTGACGCTGGACGGCACGCCCGAGTAATCAGCCGACGTCATGCCGTCCTGCTCGGTCGTCTCGATTGGAATGACCACCTGGCGCTCGGGGTCCTTGTCAAGCGTCACCTTGACCGTGATCGTGCTCCCCTCGGTGACCCTGTAGCTCTCCCGTTCGAAGCTCGCCTTCACCCGCACGTCGTCGTTGTCAATGACGTTGACGGTGACGCTCGCCACGGCCTTGCCGCTGTAGTCGCTCGCCGCGGCGGTAACCGCGTGCGTGATGGTGACGGTCTCGTCCGTTCCGTCGAAGTCATGCACGGACGACACCGTGACCGTTTGCACTGCTTCCCAGTTCGACGCGGTGAAGGTAAGGGCCCGCCTATCGACGGTTACGTCGGAGTTGCTCGGCACGGTGACCGAGACGGTCACGTTGGCTGCCGGTTGCGAGGCCAGCACGACGGTGTAGGTCTTGCTCAGACCCTCGGCCATGTTCAGCGTGGTCGGCGAGACCGTTATCCCGGTGCCATCGTCGTCGATGATAGTGAGAGTGGTCTCGCTCGTCGTGCCCTCACGGACTCCGTTGGGCAGCGACGCGCCAAAGGCCAGCTTGACCGACTCACCGTCGTTCTCTCCGTCGTCGTCGATCCTGTCCTGGGCCGCCGTGAAGGTGAAAGACTGCTCCGTTTCCCCGCTCTCGAAGGTCACGTCCGCGGGTACGCCGGAGTAGTCGTCACTGCTCGCGCCGTCCTGCTCGGTTGTCGCGATTGGGACTACCACCTGCCGCTCCGGGTCCGCGCTCAGGGTGATCTTCACCTCGACCTCGCCGCCTTCGTCAACGGAATACGCGGCGGACTCGAAGGTCACCGTCACGGACGGCACGTCGTCGTCGTTGATGGAAACGGCGGTCTCGCTCGTGGCGCCGGCGGTGACCGCGTTGGGCAGGCTCCCGAAGCCGATCGCCACCGACTCATCGTCGTCGTCCACCATGTCCTGGACCACCGTCACGGTGAAGGTCTCTTCCGTCTCGCCGCCGTCGAAGGTCAGGGTCTCGGGCACCCCCGAATAGTCGGCGCCGGTAATCCCGCCCCGCTCGCTCTTGGTGAGAGGAATGACCACGCGCCGCTCCGGGTCCGCGCTGAGCGTGACCGTCACGGTCACCGCGCTGCCCTCGGTGACGGGATGGGCGGCTTGATCGAACGTGACCGTCACCGGCACGTCCTCGTCGTCGATGACGCTCACGCCGACGCTGGCCATACGAATGCCGTCATAGTCGCCGTCGGCCGAGGAAACCGCATGGCCGATGGTGGCGGTCTCATCGAGATGATCGTCGTCTTGGGCGGCCGACACCGTCACGGTCTGTTCGTCATCCCAGTTGGACGCCGTGAAGGTCAGACTGCTCGCGTTCACCGACACGTCCGAGCCGCTCGACGTAGCGAGCGCGACCGTGACGTCGGCCGTCGGCTGGGAGGCAAGTACCACCGTGTAGGTCGTGCTGCCGCCCTCGACGATGCTCAGGGCGCTCTCGGACACCACGATGCCGACGCCGTCATCGTCATTGATGAACACGTCGGTCTCGTCGGTATCCCCTTCATTCACTCCCGTGGGTAGGCTGCCGAAGGCCAACGAGACCGACTCGCCGTCGTCGTCAATTGTGTCTTGCGCGGCGGTGAAGCTGAAGGTCTTTTCCGTTTCCCAGCTCGCGAAGGTCAAGGAGGCGGGCACGCCCGAGTAGTCCGTGCTGGTCGCGCCGCCCTCCTCGGTCGTGGTGATGGGGACCACCACCTCCCGGTCGGGAACGACATCGAGGGTCACCGTGACGGTGACGCTGTCACCCTCGGCGACGGCATAGGAACTCTGCTCGAAGTTGACCGCGACCCACGGCCCGTCCTCGGACAGAGCAAACGGCAGGGCCGCCGCGATTCCAATCACGCCCAACGCGGCAAAGCCCAGCACACGACTCTTGAGAGTGAGCAGGCTAAACATCCACAAAAATTATACCAAGTATTAAACTAAGTTCAAAACCGACACAAATTAGTCACATCCTCTCTTCACAAAGAGAGGCACCAGGGGACCGCTTCCTACGCGCGCGGCGCGCGCTCCAGTTAAACCAGATCAGCTTGAGGCATTAGGGAAGGGGCGAGAGGGAACGCAGCCCGCTGCTGCTCTCCCTCAGGAGACCCTTGCATAACCCGCGCCGTGCAACGGCGCATCCCGTATGGGCGCCTCTTATGGGCGCCCGTCCCCTCTTAAGCCTCCCTCCCTTTATGGGAGGGACTGAGGGAGGGCACTCCGCCCGGCGGCCACGCGCCGCCAGGCGCGTCGGAGGGGCCGGGCGGGGCAGCGGTGCACTCTACACCGTCAGCCGGCGGTACAACTGTGGCAGCCGCTCCGGGAGTGTGTGGATATCGGCGACGACCTCGTAGCCCATGTCGCCGCCCATCATCGTCTTCAGGTAGTCGTGGCCCGCCCGGTCGACGGTGAGGCAGAACGGCGTGATGCCCAGACGCCGCGCCTCCAGCAGCGCCATGCGCGTGTCGTGGACCGCGTACTCCTTCTCCACGCCCTCCCGGCTGTAGCCGCGGTCCTGCGGCCGGCCGTCGCTGAGCAGGAAGAGCACCTTGGTGCGGGCTTCGTGGTCGTCGAGCTTGCTGACGGCGTGCCGGATCGCCGGCCCCATACGCGTGGCGTGCATCGGCGTGATCTTATCCAAGCGCCGTTTCACGTTCTCCCCGAAGGTCTCGGCGATGTCCTTGACCACGTAGAACTCGACATTCTCGCGGCCATAGCCGGAGAAGCCGTAGATGCCGTACTGATCGCCGATGGCCTCGAGCGCCTTGATGAGCAGTACCGTGCTTTCTTTCTCGATGTCGATGATCCGCTTGTAGGTGCGGCGGCTCATCTCCTCGCGGCGCGTGCGAAGCCACGTCATGTAGTCGCGGGGGTCGTCGGGGAAGTCCCACGAGTCGAACTGCCGGCGCGTCTCGTCGACCGCCTCGGCGGTCGAGGCGCTCATGTCGAGCAGGAAGCTCACCGCCACGTCGCGCTCGACCTTGTTGCGCCGCCAGTAGATCTTGTCCGTCGGCGTGTCGCCCGCCCGGGCTTGGATCATCGCCTCGACCACGAGATCGAAGTCGTATTCCTCGCCGTCGGGCAGGTGCTTGACCCGCCGCAGTTGCTCCGGCGCCAGCGACTCGAACTGCTTCTTGATCCGTGACACGAGTCCATAGTGCGCCCGCAGCGTTCGCTCGAAGAAGTCGACGGTGCCCTCGTCCATGCGCTTCTCACGCACCGCGCACCAGCGGGGCTTGTAGTCGCCCGCCCGGAAGTCCCATTCGTCGTATAGGAACGTCTCCGCCTCGCCGGCGAGCGGGGCGTCGTCGTCCTCGCTGTGCTGGAACTGGGTCCCCTGCTTCGCTTTCGCCTGCTGCTGCCGCGCCGCCTCGTTGATCAGGTTGTCGACGAATTGGCTCGACGACTGCGGCAGGTCTCCCTCCTGTGCCTCGGTGACCTCGATTTCCGCCGACTTTTCGAGCAGCTGCCGCAGGTCCTCCTCCGACAGCCCCGTGATCTCCATCGGGTTCTGCGCCTTCGAGCGCTCATTCTTCAGGTTGTCGAACGCCTGCACGAGCTCGGGCTTGAACTCGCCGCGGAAATCCACCATCTGGGGGCTCTTGTACTCTTGCTCCTGACCGTCGGGCTGGCCCTCGCCCGAGGCCCCCTCCATCAGGTCTTGCATCATCTGGTCGAGGTCGCCCTGGTCGGCGTCCTGTCCCATCTCATCCATGCTACGCTCTTCGCCGCCCTCGGGGTCGGCCTCGACGTTGGGCACCGTGCTTAACAGGTCGTAGATGCGGATCGTCGCCTCCGCCGTATCCTCGACCGTCCGCTCCTCGTTCTGCATCGTCCGCACCATCACCGCCAGTGCGTCGAGGTGCTCCGCTATTTCCGCGGGCGTCTTAACCGTGCCCTCTTCTTCGAGGCTCAGCCGGACCAGCACCTCCATCGCCGCCTCGCGCAGCGGTAGACTGTCCGGTTCCGGGCGCGAGCGCAGCGACTCTCGCTGCACCCGGCGGTAGCTCTCGCCGATGCCGGCATACTCGTACTTCACCCGGTGGTCGATGCGCCCGTCCTCGACGAGCATGAAGATGTCCGAGGCCAGCTTCCGGTCGCTGAACAGATCGAAGAACCGCTCGAGGTCGATGCGGGCGCCGCCGTCCCCGTCCCGCTTACCCAGCACGGCCCGCTGCTCCTCGGCGGCGAAGACCGTCGACGGCTTGTCGAACTGAAAGCCGAAGCTCCCGAATTCCAGGTGCCCGACCTGGTGCGTCGCGATGACCTTGAACCAAGCGAAGTTCTCGTCCTTCGTGGTGTACCGCTCCACGAAGCCGGGAAGGAAGATGTTGTCCCCCTCAGTGGTGGCATAGTCCGACGAGGTCCAGCCGATCCCTTTGCCCTGGAGCTCGTCGGTGGGCCGCAGCTCGACCCGTTGGCCCGCGAGCGCGCGGCAGTACATGGTGAGGACTTCGTTCACCCGCGCGAGATCGAGCCCCGATGACATCTCCTCAATGGCCCGCTCGGCCCGGCCCGACTCGAGACGGAAGAAGGCGAGACCCCCGTCCTCGTTCTCATCAAGGACGCGCAGGCCCGCATTGAACCACCCCTCAAGCCGCTCGCCCCGCAGCCGGTTCATCACCACCGGCGCGTTCTTGACGAACTCTCCTACCGCGGCGGCCGAGTGGGCCGCGAGCCGGTCGGCCATGTCGAGGAGCGGGCCGTGCCAGTCGGGGTGCACCTCGCCGAGGGCCGCGGAAGCCTCCACGAGGAACGTGATCGTGTTGCCCGCGCCCTGCTGCGAGAGCTGCTGCGCCAAGTTGAGGAAGCGTCCCCGCTGGCGGGGCTCCACGCGCTCAATGATCTTCGGGCCGTTCTCGAAATATGGCTTGACGTCGCGCCAGTTGCCGCCCACCAGCACCGACCCCAGGCTCAGGAAGCTGACACGGTCGCCGGGTTCGATCTTCGGAAAGACGCCGCTCGCCAGCGCGAGGCACTCGTTAGCGAGGTCGTACGACTTCTGTGCCAGGCTGTCGATGAAGTCGACGAGGTCTTCGAGCTCCTCCAGGCTCAACGCGCCAAGCAGCCGGGGGCTGGCCTCGAAGTACGTCGAGGCCAGCGAGCTCGACTTCCACGTTCCCTTGTAGAGCCGCTGGCCGACGCCGGCCCAGCGGCCCAGGTCCGAGCCCCGGACATAGGGAATCACCTCGGGCGTGGCGCGGAAGAAGGACGATGAGATGACCGGCGAGTCGGACGACAGCGCCCGGCCCCACCGGGCCCACTCCATCACTTCGGGGAAATCGAGCGCCTGCACCACGCGCGGCGTCGACTTGAAGTACTCGGTCGCCGCCTCCCAAGAGCGGAACGTGTGCTGCGCCAGCGAGACGCCCTCGGCCGCCCATGCTTGGTAGTCGTCGGCGCCGAGGTGCTTGCGGGCCGCTTCCTCGGCGCCGCGGAACTCGGTGACCACAGAAACGGGGAATCGCTGCAGTTGCGATTCGAACATGGCGGGGTCGTACGCCTTATCCGTCACGGGAGCATGTCCATAGCAGGACTCTCGACCTCACTGGAGCGGCGGCCGGCGAGGCGGCGCCCGCCGCCGGGCCTAGGGGAAGATGCTCGAGACGACTTCTTCGATGCTGCGCTGCACCTCGCTGTCGTCGGTCAGCCCCCACACCACCGCCGCCTGACAGGCGCGGCGCGGCGGGATGCCCCCCGCGATCAGCCGGCCCGCGTAGATGAGCAGGCGGGTGCTTACGCCTTCGTGCAGGCCGTGGTCCTTGAGGTGCCGCACCTTCTCGCCGAGCTTGGCGAGATTCACCGCCACCTCGGGCCCCACGCCGGCCTCGTGCTCGATCACCTGCGTCTCGATCTCTCTGGGCGAGTAGTCGAACTCCAGCGAGATGAACCGCTGGCGCGTGCTGTGCTTCAGGTCCTTGAGCGCGCTCTGGTAGCCGGGGTTGTACGACATCACCAGCAGGAATTGGTCGCTGGCCTCCAGGATCTCGCCGCGCTTCTCCACGGGCAGCAGGCGCCGGTGGTCGGTCAGCGGGTGGATCAGCACCGTGGTGTCTTTCCGCGCCTCGACGATCTCGTCGAGGTAGCAGATGGCGCCCGCCTTCACCGCCCGGCTCAGCGGGCCGTCGATCCACTTCGTCTCCTGCCCTTCCAAAAGGTAGCGCCCCACCAGGTCGCTGGAGGTCAGGTCCTCATGGCACGCGATGGTCACCAGGGGCAGCCCCTTGCCCGTACCATTCTTCGAGGCCGCCTTGCCGCGCTTCCGCCCCCGTACCAGGGGCCGGCCCAGCCTCCACGACATGTACTCCACGAACCGCGTCTTGCCGCAGCCCGTCGGCCCCTTCAGCAGCACCGGGATCTTGGTCTTGTAGGCCGCCTCGAAGACCTCCACCTCGTCATTGACCGGCAGATAGAACGGCTCCTCTTCGAGGAGATACTCTTCGATGATGTAGTGGCGGTAGAGCGTCTGCTCTCTGCCTGTTGTGGCCATGTCCCCTACTTCCTTATCCGCACCGGCGGCGCGTTAGACCGCGGCACGGGCTTCGAACGCCGCCCGCACCCGCGCGCGCACTTCGTCCAACGTGGCGTCCGTGTCGATCACCACGTCGGCATAGCTCTGGCGCTCCTCCGGCGGCATCTGCGACGCCATCCGGGAGCGCACCTGCTCTTCCTCCCAGCCGTTCCGCGCCATCACCCGCTGCACCACCACGTCCTCCGGCGCTGCCGTCACCCACACCTCGTCGACCAGCGACGTCCACTTCGCTTCGATCAAGATCGCCGCGTCGACCACCACCACCTGCTTGCCCTCCCCGCGGAAGGCTTCGATCCGGTCGTTCATGATGTCGCGCATGCGGGGGTGCACGATGCTGTTCAGCTTCTCCAGGTTCGCGGGGTCGCTGAAGACGATGGCGCCGAGCTTCTTGCGGTCAATTTCCCGGTTGGGTTGGAGCAGGTCTTCGCCCCAGGTGTCGATCAAGTCCCGCCACGCCGGCATATCCGGCAAGTACGTTACGTGACCGACTTTGTCGGCGTCGATGACCTCGGCGCCTAGCTCTTCGAGAAAACCGGATACGGTGGTCTTGCCGCTGCCAATTCCGCCGGTCAGACCGATCACGAGCATGCGACGCCGACCTTCGTTCCCTTCTGGTATCCCCGCCGTAGGCAGTCTCGCATTCTAGCAGCGCCCCTTCTGAGGGGTCAAGGAAACCTCACCTTCGCCCGGCCAACGGCGGGCGGTGCGGCAAGGTCTCCCTCGGAGGCGCGGCGCGGTATACTGAGGGCCTAGCCCCATGGAGCCGGGACACCCGTAGGACAGGAGCAAGCGTGACCGTACTTCCCCTCCAGTACGCCCCGGAGTCGGTACTCCGCCGGAAGGCGAAGCGCGTCGCCAAGATCGACGCGTCGGTGCAGCGCCTCATCGACGACCTGATCGAGACGATGTACGCAGAGGACGGCATCGGCCTCGCCGCCAACCAGGTCGGCGTCCCGCTTCGGGTCCTCGTCATGGGCATTCCCTACAAAGACCCCGACACCGAAGAGGTCTACCGCGAAGAATACGTCCTGGTGAACCCCGAGTTCGTGAAGAAGGGCGGCGAGCGCCTCGTCTCCGAGGGCTGCCTCAGCATCCCCGGCTACCGGGGCAAGCTCACCCGCGCCGAGTGGGTCAAGGTCAAGGGCCTCGACCGGGACGGCAAAGCGGTGCGCCTCAAGGCCGACGGCATCATGGCCCAAGCCCTCGAGCACGAGATCGATCACCTCGACGGCATCCTTTACGTCGACCGCATGAAAGAACAGGGCACGCTCGACACCCTCGCCCCCATCGAGCAGGAGGAGTCCGAAGAGTCGGAAGCCCTGCGCGAAGTCTCAGGCGAAATGCCCGCCGCCTAGCGGGCCGGGGGACGCCCCGCCCATGTCCATCCCAGCAATCCTCAGCGCCGCGCGCCGCGCGTTGGGCGAGCGCCACGCCTCGGCGTGGGTCGCCGGCGGCGCGGTTCGCGACGCCCTCCTCGGCCGCGGTCCGGTCGACCTCGACCTCGCCATCGACGTCGACGACATCGCCGAGCTGGCGCGCGCCGTCGCCAAGGCCGCTGGGGCCGCCGCCGTCGCCCTCGACGCCGAACGCGGTATTCACCGGATCGTCTCCCGCGACGACGGCTCGGCCGTCGACCTGACCCTGGCCGCGGAAGGTATCGGCCCCGACCTCCTCCGCCGCGACTTCACCATCAACGCGATGGCGCTGCCGCTGCAGCTCTGGCCCAACGCCGCGCCGCCCCTCGTCGTCGACCCCACCGGCGGGCTGGACGACCTGCGGGCCAAGCACCTCCGCGCCGTCAGCGAAGCGGTGCTGACCGAAGACCCGGTGCGCATGGTGCGGGCGGTCCGTCTCTGCGCCGAGCTCGACTTTGAGATGGAACCCCAAACGGCGGCGTGGGTCGCCGCCGACGCCGACCGCATCGCATCGAGCGCGGCGGAGCGGGTGCGGGACGAGCTCGTTCGCCTTATGCGCCCACCCGGCGCGGCGCGCCATCTGCGCCTCCTCGACCGCCTTGGCCTGCTGACCCGAATCATCCCCGAGCTCGAAGCGGCCCGGGGAACCTCGCAGCCCAAGGAGCACTATTGGAACGTCCTCGACCACTCGATGGAGACCGTGGGCAAGGTCCAGGGCGTCTTAGGCGTCGAGCCGCTCGACCCCGATCCGGACCCCGCCGTCCCTTGGGACGCCAGCGACGCCGCCCGCGCCGCCGAGCCCGTCGGCGGCGGCCGGACGAGGGCCGACGCCCTCCGCCTCGCCGCTCTGCTGCACGACGTAGCCAAGCCCGCCTGCAAGACCGTCGAAGAGGATGGGCGCATCCGCTTCCTGGGCCATGCGAAGGAAGGTGCGGTCATAGCCGACCACGTCATGGAACGGCTGCGCTTCTCGAACCGCGAGCGGCGCTTGGTCGCCGCCATGGTGCGGGAGCACCTCCGGCCCGGCATGATCACCCGCGAGCCGGGCGGCCCGAGCCGGCGGGCCCTGCACCGCTACTTCCGAGACGCCGGCGACGCGGCCGTCGACACGCTCTACCTCAGCTTCGCCGACTACCTGGCGGCCAGGGGCCCGCGGTTCGACCCGGCCGACTGGGCCGCCTACACCGATAGGATTCATGGTATCCTTGTCGCCTACTATTCGAGAGAGAGCGAGGCCCCCGCTCCCCGGCTCGTCAACGGCCACGACCTCATGGGAGCGCTCGGCCTCGAACCCGGCCCGATCGTCGGTCGGCTTATGGAAACCCTGAGAGAAGCGCAAGCCGCCGGAGAGATCGAGACTCGGCCTCAAGCCATCGCCCTCGCCGGCAAGCTGCTGGCCGAAGGCTCCGTGGCTAGCTCCGAAAAGCGCCCCCAAAGGAGCCGGCGTGCGGATTAGTCGAAACCGCATCTTCCTTGCGATCATCGTCGTCGTCTTCACGCTGGCGATCCTGTCCCTGGTTTTCCGCACCGTCAACATCGGCGGCTTCGAGCGCGGCTCCGACGAGGGCCCCCTCGGCCTCCGCCTCGGCCTCGACCTGCAGGGCGGGGCGCTACTGATCTACCGCGCCGACGACCCCAACGTCACGGCCGACCAGATCGAGGGCGTCGTCGACGTAATCAGCCGCCGCATCAACGCCTTCGGCGTGACCGAGCCGCTGATCCAGCAGAGCGGCAGCAACGAGATCATCATTCAGCTCGCCGGCGTCACCGACATCGAAGAGGCCATCATCCTCATTGGTGGCACCGCCCAGCTCGACTTCCGAGAGTGCTTCGACCCGGCGTGCTCACAGAACCAACCCGCCCTCGCCGAAGGCAACGGCGGCGTCACCAAGCACCTCACCGGTGAGTTCCTCCGCCCGACCTCAGCCGTGGTCTCCGACCCAACGACGGGGCTCCCCGTCGTGACGTTCGACTTCAACGGCGAAGGCTCGCGCATGTTCGAGCAGATCACCCGCCGGAACATCGGCCAGCCCTTGGGTATCTTCCTCGACGGGGCTCTGATCTCGAACCCCACGGTCCAGGCGGTCATCGCCGGCAGCGGGCGCATCACCGGCGTCTCGCGGACGGACGCGCGCCGGATCGCCATTCAACTAAACGGCGGCGCGCTGCCGGTAAGCATCAGCGTGGTGCGGCAAGAAGAAGTCTCCGCAACCTTGGGCGAGGACTCCCTGAACAGGAGCTACGCCGCCGCTGCAATCGGGCTGGGGCTGGTGATGCTCTTCATGCTGCTCTACTACCGGCTGCTCGGGCTGATCGCGGTGGCCGCCTTGGCCTTGTACACCGTGTTGATATTGGCCGCCTTCAAGATCGTGGGGGTCACCCTGACGCTCTCCGGCCTCTCCGCTTTCGTGGTCTCCGTCGGTATGGCCGTGGACGCCAACGTCATCATCTTCGAGCGCATGCGTGAGGAGCTGCGCGCAGGCCGTACCCTGGGCGCGGCCATCGAGGCCGGTTTCGATCGCGCCTGGTCGGCCATCCGGGACAGCCAGGTCACCACCTTTATCGTCATGCTCATCCTCTGGTGGTTCGGCGACCAGCTCGGCGAACCGCGCGTGATCGGCTTCGCCATCACCCTCATGCTCGCGATCATCGCCAGCGTGTTCACCGCCTTCGTCGTCACCCGGACAATCCTCCGCATGCTCGTGGGGACGCCCTTCGCCGGCAATACCCGGCTCTTCGCCGACATCCGAGAGACGCAACGCACCGCCCCCGCGGAAAGTTGAACCCAATGTCGCGAGACCTAGGACCGAAATACTGGAAAGCTCGAGAGGCATAAGGGCAGGACGGAACGCACCGTGTTCGAATTCGTAGCCAGCCGGCGGCTTGTCTTCCTGTTTACCGGGCTCGTCATCGCGGCGTGCGTGGTCGCGCTCGTCGCGCCGCCGCGCCTGCCATTCGGCCTTGAGTTCTCCAGCGGCACCTCACTGACCGTCGAGTTTGAGCAACCCGTCGCCCTTGAAGACGTGCGGGCGCGCCTTGCCGAGATCGGCCACGGCGACGCCTCCGTCCAAGCCTTGAACGAAAACACGTTCTTCATCCGCACCGTGTTCGTCGAGGAAGACCTGCTGACCCGGCTCACCGACGCCTTCGGTCCGCTGACGCCCACCGGCTTCGAGCGGGCCACCGACATGGCGGAAACGGTGCGCTTCGTGGACACCATCGCGGCGGAGGAGGTGCTAGCGGCCTTCGGCGACGAACCCGCCGAGGGCACCCGCGTCGAGGCGGCGGGCGCCGACCGTTTCCTCATCGCCGCTCCCGGTGCGGACGAGGAACAACTGGCCGAGCTCACCGCCGCATGGGAGTCGATCGGCACGGTGACCCGTACCCCGTTCGACGGGAACAGCTTCGCCGAAACGTTGACCTTCCCAGAGGAAGCCGGTCTGACGCAAGCCGAAGTCAACTCTTTCCTGGGGGGCCTGGGCCTTGCCGAGAAGGTGACGGCCGTCATCGAAGACTCCACCACCCTCTTCGTTGCCGCGCAGGCACCCGGACCGGACGATGTGACCGCCTTTGTCGACACGCTGACCGGCCGCTTCGGCGAGGCCGAGCGCACCCCGGTTGACCTCGCGCAAGACCCGCTCTTCATTCTGCAGTTCACCGGCACGGTGACCCTTGAAGAGGTCCTCGAAGCGCTCGTCGCCTTGCCCGTCACCGCGGCCGCGGGCAGCGGTGTGACGGTTACTCAGCGGGAGGGTGGCGACTTCTTGCTCCAAGGCGAGGAGCTGGCCGCCAGCGCCGACATCGTCGCCGCCGACATCGAGAACGCCGTCGGACCGATCGAGTGGCGCGGCTTCGACGGAGAGGACGACCTGCTCTTCTCGCTCGACCTCGGTACGCCGCTCGTCACTTTTTCCGATTTCGAGAGCGCGGTCGACGGTCAAGGGCGTGCCAACCTCGCCTCGTCGGAGCTCAGCCAGAACCGGTTCGGCGCCGTCGACGCCGCCATCCCCGAGGAGCAGTTGACGGACCTCATGGCAGGGCTGGAGCTCAGTTTCGGCCTCGCCGACCTGACCACCTTCGACCCGGCGGACGACCTCGCTATGACCCTCACGTTCCCCGAGGAGGCGGAGGTTGATCTCGACACGCTGCGGGCCGAGATCAGCCTGCTCGGCCTCGACGACGATGTCGCCGCGATAGAGACCGAAGGGAGCTTCGTCCTACTGGGCGAGGCCTTCTCTGAAGACACGCAGCAGCAACTGGTCGACGACCTGACAACTCGTTTCGGAGAGTTCGCGCAAGAGCCCGTCGCGGTGAATCCCGGCGCGGCCTTCATCGTCGACTTCGGCCCCAGCTACGGCCCCAGCGACATCGCCGAGGCCGTCGACGGCGCGAGCGACGGCGCGGCGTCGAGCGTCTTCCGCCCCTTTGCCGGTTCCTACGCCGTCTTGGGCCACGACGCGGCCGACCTCAACGAGAGCATCGTGGCCGCGGTCGAGGAGGCGCTGGGACGCGCGGAGACCGGTCCGATCGACCTGGCCGACGAGGGCATCTTCACCGTCCGGCTCACCGACGCCGAGCAGTCCGTCCAAGCGGTGCGGAACCTGCTCATCATTCAGCAGGACGGGCCGAACGAGGACGGGCTGATCGAGTTCTTCATCGGGGGCAACCGGCTGAGTTCGGACCAGCAGGGGTTGATCCTCTCGACGCTGCAGGGCGAGTTCGGCGAGATCGTCTCCGCTCCCTTTAACCACACCACCCACGTGGCGCAGACGCTCGTCTTCGAGCGCCCCGTCTCTCCCGAGGCCGTGGTGAACGAGCTCGACGACGTGGGGTACGTCGACCTGACGGCCGAAGCGCGGGGCGACGGCATCTTCATCCGCGGCAGCCGGGCCGAGTCCGATGGCCGGAGCGTGCTGCTCGCCGCCTTGGGAAGCCTCGCTCCTATCAACACCGAAGCGGTCGACTTCACCTCGGTCGACGCGGAGATCGCCAAGCGCAGCATTCTGAACACCTTCTGGGCCGTGTTGGCGGGCACCGTGGGCATCCTGCTCTACATCTGGTGGGCCTTCCGGCGCATCCCGCGCTCCTACCGCTACGGCTTCGCCGCCATCGTGGGGCTGAGCCACGACGTACTCATTGTGCTCGGGGTCTTCGGGCTGCTGGCAAAGTTCACCGGAGTGGAAGTCAACTCCCTCATGATCGTCGGCGTCCTCGCGGTGATCGGCTACAGCGTGAACAACACCATCGTGGTCTTCGACCGCATCCGCGAGAACGTTATGAAGAGTCCGGGCCGGCCGTTCGAGACCTCGGTCAACATCAGCCTGAACGAGACCCTGACGCGAAACCTCAACACCACGCTGACCACCGCCGCCGCCATCCTCGCCGTCCTCCTCTTCGGCGGCGAGACCATCCGCGACTTCATGGGCGTCCTGCTCACCGGCGTGATCGCGGGCGCCTACAGCTCCCTCATGCTCGCGCCGAACATCCTCGTGGCCGCCGAGAAGGGCGAGCTCCCCAGGCTCCGGATCCCCTTCCGCTCCCGCCGCACCGCCACGGCGTAGCGCCTCACCGACGCGGCCGCCCCGCGGGGCGGCATAATTGCAGCCACGCGCCCCGGCCCGCCGGGATGGAAGCGCGGGCACTCGTTGGAGCATCGATGCGCGTCATTGCAATACTCAGCACCCCGGGAGGGGCCGCCGCCGTCTCCCTCCTGGCCATCATCGGCCTCGTCGCCCTCAAGGTGACCGTCGGGCTGATCATCGGCAGCATCAGCGTGCTATCCGACGCGCTGGATAGCGCCATGGACCTGCTCGGCGCGCTCTTCGCATGGACCGCCGTCTCCTTCGCAGCACGGCCTGCCGACCGGGACCACCCCTACGGCCACGGCAAGATTGAGAGCGTGAGCGGGATCGTCGAGGCGGGCCTCATCATCGTCGCCGCGGGCTTCATCACCTTCGAGGCCATCCGGCGGCTCGGCGGCGACTACGAGGTCACCAACGTCGGTCTTGGGATTGCCGCGACGGCGATTTCGCTCGCTGTCAACGTCGCCGTCGGCTTGCACTTGCGCCGCGTGGCTCGAAGGACCGTATCGCCCGCCCTCGAAGCGGCGGCGCAGCACCGCATTTCCGACATCCTCACCTCCCTCGGCGTGCTGATCGGCCTGGTGTTGCTCTGGCTCACACCGTGGGCCTTCCTCGACTCGGCGGCGGCATTGGGCGTCGCCGCCGTCATCACCTGGACGGGCCGCAACCTCTTCCTACGCGCCTACCACGACCTGATCGACACCCGCCTCTCCAACGACGAGGAGGACGCGATACGGGGCGTGCTCGACGAGCACGCCGGCGCGTTCCTCTCCTACTCGGACCTGCGGACGCGGCGCTCGGGCCGGTCGCGCCTCGTCGACCTCAACGTGATGGTGCCGCGGGTGGAGAGCGTCGCGCGTGCCCACGATCTCGTCGACATGATCGAAGCCGGCATCCACGAAGCGCTGCCGGGCTCGATCGTCACCATCCACGTCGACCCCTGCGAGGGGCCCCGCGACCGGTGCGACGCGGAGTGCCCGGCGGCGAGCCTCCCGCTATGCCGCGCGGCGGCGGCCTCAACTGAACGGCCCTAGTCCGCCTCGGCCAGGCCCAGTTCCTCGGCGACGAGACGCCGGTAGTCCTGCGCCAGCGCGCGGGTCACCTCGCCCGGCGACCCGCCCCCGATCGCGCGCCCGGCGAGCTCGGTGACGGGCATGATCTCGATCACCGAATTCGTGACGAAGATCTCGTCGGCTTGCTCCGCGAGGCCGAGCGGCACCATTCCGTGGGCGACGGTCGCGCTGGCCTCGGCCAACTCGACAACGGCGTTGCGGGTAATGCCGGGCAGGAGGCCGAAGACCGTGGCCGGTGTGAGCAGCACCCCACCCCTCACGACGAAGACGTTGGTCATGGCCCCCTCAGTCAGGCAGCCCCGCTCGTTGAGGATGAGGGCCTCGTCGGCTCCGACATCGGACGCCTCGGCGCGGGCCACGAGATTCTGAAGGTAGCTCGTTGTCTTGTGCGCGGCGGTCACCGAGCGGCTATGGCGCGTCCGTGACGCCACGACGGCGCGCCAGCCACGCTCGAACTCTCGGCTGCGGTCCTCGGCCGACGGCATGGCGCTCGCGGTCACCAGCACCGTGGGTTCGCCGGGGGCGGGGAGCACGGGCCCGGAGATCGACTCGCCGCCGGTGACGGTGAGCCGGAGGCGTGCATCGGCCAGGCCGTTAGCGGCGAGTGTCTCATCGACGGCGCGGGTGAGCTCG
>DAOUKZ010000085.1:0-14478 GCA_034420775.1 Dehalococcoidia bacterium | reverse complement strand
GCACCTGGACGTCGGGGGTGTAGTGATGGCTCACCCGCACGAAGGTAATCTCGCCCTTGACCTCGGTGAGGTCGACCGCGTCGGGCGCATCGACGATGTCGGCCTTGGTGTCGAGCACCTCGAAGATGCGCACGCCCGACGCCATCGCCCGCTGCATCTCGGTGTACTGCATCGTCAGGTTGCGGATGGGGTCGAAGAAGCGCTGGATGTAGAGCGCGAAGGCCACCAGCACGGCTACTTCGAGCGGGGTGCTGAGCACGAGGTGGCCCCCGTAGATCACCACGATGGTGAGCGCCGTCGCCATCAGCGTCTCGACCTTGGGGAGGATCAGCGCGGCGAGGCGCCCCGCCTCCAGGTTGCGCTGCAGGTGGGCATTGTTCAGGTTGTCGAAGTTGGAGAAGTTGCGGTCCTGCCGGTTGAGGCTCTGCACTACCCGGACGCCGGAGATGCTCTCCTGCAGGTCGGCGTTGACCAGCGCGATGGCCTGCCGCACCCGTATGAAGGCCATGCGGGCATGGGCCTGCCAGAAGTAAAGCCCGATGAAGAGCACGGGGACTACGGAGAGCGTCGCCGCCGCCAGGCGGGGCTCCATGAGGAACATGGCGACCAGGATCCCGCCCAGCGCCAGGATGTCGGCGATCCCGAGGATGGCAGTGGAGAGAAACTCCTGCAGGTTGAGGATGTCGTTCTGGACGCGGGACATGACCCGCCCGATCTCGTTCCGGTCGTGGAAGGTCATCGAGAGGCGGTGGAGGTGGCGGAACATCTCGTTGCGCAGGGTGTAGAGGATCCCCTGCGTCACCCGTGCCATTGCCCGCAGGTGGATGTACTGCGCCGCCCACCCGCCGAGCGCGACACCGATGAAGATGATCACGGTGCGGTTGAGCCCGCCGCCGTCGCCGTCCTCGATCTGCTCGATGCCGATGGCTACGAGCCAGGGCGCGGCCACCAGCGCCGCCGTGTAGAGCAGCATCGTCACCGCGGCGATGATCGCCATCGTCTTGTACGGTCCGACGTACCGGAAGAGCCGCGCGATGACCCGGTTGTCGAACGGCTTGGTGAGGATCTCTTCGTCGTCGGCCAGCCGGCTCGCGCCGACCGCCTGACGCATCGCGGAAATCCCTCCGCCGGTCCCGCCGCGCATTACGTGCCCGTCTCCCCGGCCGCCGCCGGCCGCGCCGCCTCTTCCTGGGCCCGGAGCTGCATGTCGTAGATCTCGCGGTAGATGCCGTCCTCTTCCTCGAGCAGCTCCTCGTGCCGCCCACGCTGCACGATGCGCCCCCGGTCGAGCACCAGAATCTGGTCGGCGCTCTTCACCGTCGACAGGCGCTGCGCGATGACGAAGGTCGTCCGGCCCTCGATGAGCCGTTCCAGGGCCCGCCGGATCTCGAACTCGGTGCGCGTGTCGACGCTCGACGTCGAGTCGTCGAGGATCAGGATGCGGGGGTCGATGAGCAGCGTCCGCGCGATGGCGATGCGCTGCTTCTGGCCGCCCGACAGCGTGATGCCGCGCTCGCCGACCCACGTGTCGTAGCCGTGGGGCAGGCTCAGGATGAAGTCGTGGATGTTTGCGATCTTCGCCGCCCATTCGACCCGCTCACGGTCCGCCCCGGGGACGCCGTAGGCGATGTTCGCCTCGATGGTGTCCGTGAACAGGAAGACGTCCTGCTGCACGATGCCGATGGCGCTCCGCAACGATTCCAGTGTGAGGTCGCGCACATCTTGTCCGTCGATGGTGACCGCGCCCGCGCTCGCGTCGTAGAAGCGCGGGATGAGATGGACGATCGTGCTCTTGCCGCTGCCGGTCTTGCCCAGCAGCGCGACGACCTCGCCCGGCTCCGCGGTGAAGCTGATCTCGTCCAGCACCGGACTCGCCGCCGAATAGCCGAACGCCACCCGGTCCATGACCACCTGCCCCCGCGCGCCGTTGAGCTCGATCGCGCCCGGCCGGTCCCGCACCGGCGAGTCGGCGTCCAGAATCTCGAAGATGCGCTCTCCGGACGAGACCGCCCGCGATTGCAGGTTGAGCAGGAAGCCGCTCATCCGCACCGGCATCTGCAGCATCGCCATGTAGAAGATGAACGTGGCGAGGTCGCCCGGCGTCATGCTCCCGTCGATGACGCGGTGACCGCCGAACCAGAGGATGAACAAGGTGAGCGCGGCGAACGTGAATACCAGCACCGGCGTGTTCGTCGCCTGCACGCGGACCGCGGCGAGGTTCTCGTCGTAGAGCTCGCGGGACTTGGCGGAGAACTTTGCCTCCTCGCGCCCCTCGGCGGTGAAGACCTTCACCACCTTCACCCCGCTCAGGCTCTCCTGGAGCAGCATGCCGAGCTCGCCCATGTACTCCTGCGCCCGCGTCCAGATGCCCCGCAGCGTCCGGCTGATACTCCATCCCCGCACCATGATGAACGGCACGAAGCAGAGGCTCATCAGCGCGAGCTGCCAGTCGATGGTGAGCAGCAGGACGGAGACGCCGATCACGAGCAGCGCGAGGTACGACATCCGCAGCACGCCGAGGTTGATGAACCACCGGATGGCCTCGACGTCCGCCGTGGCGCGGGACATGAGCTGCCCCGTCTGCTGCCGGTCGTGGTAGGCGAAGCTCAACCGCTGCAGGTGGGCGAAGATCTGGTTGCGGATGTCGTAGGCGACGAGCTGCGCCAGCTTCTCCCGAAGGTAGGTCTCGAAGTAGGAGAAGACTCCGCGCAGCAGCGCTACACCCAGCAGCATCGCCCCGATGATGACCAGCGTGCTGCGGTCGTCGCCCTCGACGATCCGGTCGATCGACTCGCCGATCAGGAACGGCAGCGCGAGAAAGAGGACCGTGCTCCCGATCAGGGCCACATAGGCGGCGGCGACGCTCTTACGATAAGGGCGCAGATAGCCAAGGATTCGGAGCCAGGTACCCATAGACAGCGCGGGAGCGCCCGCCGCCGGCCACTCACGCACCCGCCATTATAGCAACGGCGGGCGGCTCCCAGACCCCGGCGGGGCACGACGACGTTGACCGCTTGTCCGGCCCAACCGTTATGTGGCATATTCGCCACAACCCCCCTCCAAGTTGGTAGGCCAATGCCCAACGAACCCGACTCCGCCTCCCTTACCTCTGTTGAGCTTTGTGCGGGAGGTGGCGGCCAGGCAATAGGGTTGGAAGCAGCCGGCTTTCAACACGTCGCGCTGATCGAGGTTGATCCGCATGCTTGCGCGACGTTGCGGAAGAACAGACCTCACTGGAACGTCATTGAGGTCGACATAGCGGCCTTTGACGGGTCTCCTTATCGTGGCGTCGACTTGCTAGCTGGCGGTCTACCATGCCCGCCTTGGTCAGTGGCGGGCAAACGGCTCGGACAGGCTGACGAGCGCAACCTGCTGCCGGACTTCCTTCGATTGGTGAATGAAATCGCCCCCCGCGCCTTCTTGCTAGAGAACGTGCCCGGACTCTTGGACGAGGAATTTGACCAATACCGCGACGAGGTTCTCAGTCAGCTTATGGCAATGGGCTACGTTCTCTACTACCAGATCGTGAACGTTGCGGACTATGGCGTACCTCAATCAAGACGGCGGCTTATTGTGATCGGAATGCAACTCGAAGAGGCCGACTTTGCGTGGCCGACGCCGGTTCTTGATCCGTTGCCGACCGTTGGACAAGTGTTAGGCGATGCCATGGCTTCCCATGGATGGGAGGGAGCGGATGAATGGCGGTTTCGAGCAAATGAAGTAGCTCCGACCCTGGTAGGCGGGTCAAAGAAGCACGGAGGGCCAGACCTAGGACCCGTACGCGCCCGGAAGGCTTGGGCGCGCCTCGGAGTCGACGGACTTGGCCTCGCTGATGAACCTCCACCCCCCGATTTCGCCGGTATGCCGCGGCTCACCGTGGCGATGACAGCCCTACTGCAAGGTTTCCCTTCAGATTGGGAACTGGCGGGTGGAAAAACCGCAGCTTACCGGCAGGTCGGTAACGCCTTCCCCCCACCGATGGCCCGGGCGCTTGGCGTCCAAGTCGCAGAGTGCCTGCGCAAGCGAACAAGAGTATTGGCCATCCCATGACGCCTCAAGCGGCAATAGCGGCCGCGCGCCGGGCTTTTCATGCCGAGCTACTTCGGAATGTGCTTCGTGTTGGTGAAAAAGGAGTACCGAACAACGCGGACAAGAGCAACCCTTACAGTGCCGCCATAGCAACGGCGATCCTTCGGCAACTGAAAGGAAAAGCCCAAAGGGGCGCATTGCAGGGCCAACAATCGGGCAATAGATTCGAGAATGCTTGCAAGGAGTTTGTCACCACAACCTTTCTTCCCCTCAGCCACTTGCGTCCCGGCAAATGGCATGTGGAAAAGGTTTCATCTAGAAACCAGATAGCGATAGCCCGATTCGATCAATACTCCCACCTGAAGTCATTGGCACAAGCAGCAGAGGACAATCGAGAGTTGGCGGCTGTCTTGGGGAGCGACTACGTCATTGCTCCAGACCTTGTTGTCTACCGACTTCCCGAAGAAGACAGAACAATTAATGCCAAGCGTCGCTTCGTTGACTCGAGCGTAGCACGGCAGACGCCGCTGCGCAGCTATAACGACAGCCTCCCCACATTGCACGCCAGCATTTCGTGCAAGTGGACCATTAGAAGCGACCGCGTCCAGAACACGCGGTCGGAGGCCTTGAACCTGGTGAGAAACCGGAAGGGCCGCCTCCCGCACATCGTGTCCGTGGTAGCCGAGCCCCTGCCTAGCCGCATCGCTTCGATTGCGCTTGGTACTGGCGACATCGACTGTGTCTATCACTTCGCTCTGCCAGAGCTGCAAAAGGCTGTGGCTGACCTCGAGCTGCACGATGCTTCAGAAATGCTCGACATCATGGTGCAGGGGCGCCGACTCAGGGACATTGGGGACCTACCTTTAGATTTGGTGATCTGACCTTGGCCGATACCATCGGGCCCGAGCGGCGTAGCGAGAACATGCGGCGCATTCGAAGCGCTGGCATGCGGCCCGAGATGAAAGTCAGGAAGCTCGCGCACCGGCTTGGCTACCGCTTCCGCCTGCATCCATCTCCCCTCCCTGGGAAGCCAGACCTTGCCTTTCCTGGGCGGCGCAGAGTGATTTTCGTCAACGGGTGCTTTTGGCATCAGCACGAAGACCCCGCCTGCAAGATCACACGCCTTCCAAAGTCCAACCTTGAGTACTGGAAGCCGAAACTCGCTCGCAACGTAGAGAAAGACACATCCAACGTAGCCGCACTCCGTGAGTTGGGCTGGGAAGTCCTGACGATCTGGGAGTGCGAGACGGCGGACGATGAGGCTCTAGAGCACAGGCTTCGGGGTTTCCTGCGTTAGAGCCGTCGACTTATGGAATCAGCATAATTTACCAAAGCTCGCTATAACCTCGCCGCCCCTACCGCCGACCGATGGCCTTCAGCGCGGCGGCCGCCGCCGAGCCGACCGCCCGTGTGTCCGACAGGATGGGGCAGAGGCGGAAGCCTTGCTCGAAGCGTTCGAGGGCTTCCTCGGGGCCGCCGCAGTGGACGCCGGCGACGAGCCCGGCGCGGTTGGCGGCGTCGAGGACGGCCTGGCAGGCGTTGGCGTGCTCCTTCGAGGCGGCGTAGCGTCCCGGGTTGGCGAGGCCCATCGTCTGGGCCAAGTCCATGGGGCCGATGTAGAAGCCGTCGATGCCCGGCGCCTGGGCGAGGTCGTCGAGTCGCCCGATGGTGTCGATGTACTCGATCATCACCAGACAGACGACCTCGTCGTTCGCCTTCTCGATGTAGTCGTTGCCCGCGTAGGTCCGCGCCCGGTTCGGGCCGACGCTGCGGTAGCCGATGGGCGGGTAGCGGCAGGCCCCGCCGGCGCGCTCGGCCTGCTCGCGCGTACTGATCAGCGGCACGATCACGCCGTAGGCCCCGGCGTCGAGCACCCACTGCATATAGCTGGGATCGTTCCACGGCACGCGGACCAGGGGAACGGTCTCGGTCTGGCTGATCGCCTGGAGCCAAGAGGCGGCGCGGTCGGGGCCGATGCCCATGCCGTGCTGCATGTCCAGCGTCACCGCGTCGAAGCCGGCATAGGCCATCGTCTCGGCCATCAGCGGGTCCGCGGTGCTCATCCAGCCCATGTTGGCGGGCCGGCCGTCGCGCCACATCTGCTTGAGCTTGTTCGGACGCATGACGCCCCTGCTAGCGTCCGTGACGCAGCACGCGGCCCGGCAACTCCCCGGTCGGCTCGCCGTCTTGGATCAGCGCCTCGCCGTTGACGATGACCTCGCGGATGCCGGCCGCCCGCTTCACGTGGCGCCCCTCGCCGCCGGGCAGGTCGTTCCAGATCTCCATGGACCGCGGACCGATGGTGTCGGGGTCGAAGATGCACAGGTCGGCGGCCGCCCCTGGTTCGATCACGCCGCGCCCGTCAAGTCCGGCCAGCCGGGCCGGGGCCGAGGTGAGCGCCGCGACGCCCGCTTCCAGCGTCATCGCCTGTTTTTCCCGCACCCACCGGCCGAGGAAGTAGGTGGGGTAGTCGACGCCGGTCATGGTGTGCAGGTGCGCTCCCGCGTCGGAGATGCCGATGATCGTCCCCGGGCTCTCGATCATCGCCCGTACCGCGTCGTCGTCGCCGTTTGTCACGCCGAGATAGGCGAACTCGGTCTCCAACTGCTCTTCCCGCGCGATGCGGAAGAAGAGCTCGCCGGCGTCCTCGCCGGTCTCTGCCGCGACGTCCTGCACCCGCCGGCCGTCGAGGGCGCGGTGGCGGTCGGTGGCCGCGATGGCGACGGCGAGGCGCTCGAAGCCGGCCCCGCCCTGGGAGAAGCGCGGCTGCATCTCTTCGAGCAGCCGGCGCCGGAAGTCGGCGTCATCGAGCTCGCGCAGCTTCGTCTCCGTCGGCCGCGCCATGAAGTCGCGCCACAGCTCCGACCGGTTGAACGCGTGCGTATCCCGCAGGTTGAAATGCATGTCCATGCGCTGGCAGCGCATCACCGCGTAGACCATCGCCCCGAGCTCTTGGGCGTGCTCCATGTAGTCGAGGAGGGCCCGCCACTGGCCGGGATAGGCGTCGCGCTGGTTGAACTCGTTCCAGTTGACCGGCCGACCCGTCCGCGCCGCGAGCTGGTAGAGCTGGTCCTTGTCCTCCTGGACGAAGCCCAGCGCCTTCGTTCGCGGGTTGATCCCGATGATGCCGCGGCCGAGGTCGCGAAGGACGCTCGCCAGCGTGAAAATCTCGTCTTCGTGGGCTACGAAGGAGGGGATCGGCTCGCCGAACTCGCCCTTTTGGTGGGCGACCCGCGACGTCGTGAAGCCGATGGCGCCGGCGTCCATCCCTTCGCGCACCATCGCCCGCATCGTCGCGATCTCGTCGGGGGTCGCCTCGCGCTCGTGGGCCTCGGGCCCGAGCACCCACCTCCGCACCGCCGAGTGCCCCACCTGCGCTGCGACGTTGATCCCCAGCCCGCGCTCTTCCAGCCACTCCAGATACTCCGGCAGCGTCTCCCACTCCCAGGGCAGGCCGTTGATCAGCGTCTCCTTCGAGACGCCCTCGACGCAGCTGAACGTCCCCATCGTGTAGTCGCGGTCCGCGGCGCGCACGGGCGCCATGCCGTAGCCGCAGTTACTCATCACGATGCTCGTCGTGCCGTGGTAGCAAGACGGGGTGCAGAGCGGGTCCCAGGCAAGCTGCGCGTCGTAGTGCGTGTGGATGTCGACGAATCCCGGCGCCACGATGAGCCCCTCGGCGTCGATGACACGCCGCGCCAGGCCGTTGCCCTCGCCGGTCTCGGTAATGCGCCCGTCGGACACGGCGACGGCGCCGTACCTTGAAGTTCCGCCGGTCCCATCCACGATCCGCGCGTTGCGAATCAGCAGGTCATGCATGGCGCGCAGGATACCACGCGGGGGCGTGGTGAAAGTAGCGCCGCTCAACGGAGAATGGGCCGCTCGATCAAGTCCTCTAGCGGACCGGCGCTATCGTGTCCTCGACAACCAGGCCACGCCCTACTGCCTTGAGGGCTTTCTGGACCTGACTGATGTGCGAGCGGTGGTCCGGGTTGGTCAGCTTGCGCACCGCCGACTCACTGATGCCCAGCCTGCCGGCTATCTCTACTTTCGTAATGCGTTGCTCGTGCATCGCCGCGTAGAGCGCGAGCTTGGCCGCGACCACGGCCGGTACGGCGACGATCTCCTGACCAGCGAGCGCCCGGCTGGGAACGGGGATGTCCCGTTTCTCGTGGACATATCCGGCGAGGGCTGTGGCAAGCGCATCTTCCGCCATGGCGATGGCCTCGGACCGGTCGATCCCGCCGGTGATGGCCTCCGGCACATCGGGGAAGGTGGCCACCAGCCCCCCATCTTCGTCAGGGGTGAGTTCGCACGGGTAGGCGTAGATCATGGCTCAGAACTCCCTTCGGTTGATTCCCAGTTGTCGTAGTACCGCGGCCAGCACACTCGGTGACATCTCGCCCCGCTGCACGGTGGCGAACCGCCGTCCGACATAGACTCGGCCGTGGCTCCCCTTCCCATGAGCCGGATCAAAACGGAAGTCCTGGCCGGTTGTGCGGGCGTATCTCCTGGCGCGCCTGAGAAACTCCCGGCCATTCATGGCGCAATAATCGCACCTTTAGGTGCGCTTTTCAAGTTGCGACGGAGGTTTTTCCCGCCGCGCGCCGTGCGCACGCCATTGCACTACAATGGGCCGCGGCCTGCGGCAGGCCTTGAAGAGGGGGCGCGACGATGACATCGGATTCCAAGGCCGGCTCGCGGCGCATGCTCGACGCCTGCCGCCTCCGAGAGGTCGACGCCACTCCCGTCTGGTTCATGCGCCAGGCGGGGCGCTGCTTCCAGGAGTACCGCGACCTCCGCAAGAAGTACGAGATCCTCACCATCGCCAAGACCCCCGAGCTCTGCGCCGAGGTCACGCTGCTGCCCGTCGACCGGCTCGGCGTCGACGCCGCCGTCATGTTCGCCGACATCATGCTTCCCCTCGAGGGCATGGGCGTGCCCTTCCACATCGAGCCCGACACCGGCCCCATCATCCACGACCCCATACGCACCGAGGCCCAGATTGACGCCATCCGCGTCATCGACGCCGCCGAGGCCACCCCCTATCTCTTCGACGCCATCCGCCTCATCGGGCGGCAGCTCGACGGCCGCGCCGCCCTCGTCGGTTTCTCCGGCTCACCCTTCACCCTCGCCTGCTACATGATCGAGGGCCGCCCCTCCCGCAACTACGACAAGGCCAAGGGGCTCATGCTCGCCCGCCCCGACCTCTGGGCAAAGCTGATGGAAAAGACCACCGAGGTCGTCATCCGCTACCTCCGCGAGCAGGTCGCCGCCGGCGCCGAGATCATCCAGATCTTCGATAGCTGGGTCGGCGTCCTCAGCCCCGGCCAGTACCGGACGTCCGTGCTGCCCTACGTGACCCGCATCTTCGACGCCGTCCGCGAGACCGGTGCTCCCACCATCCACTTCGGCACCGGCAACGCGTCGCTGCTCGACCTCATGCGGGACGCCGGCAGCGACATCATGAGCCTCGACTGGCGCGTCGACCTCGACGCCGCCTGGGCCCGGGTCGGCCACGACAAGGGCATCCAGGGCAACCTCGACCCCGTCCTTCTCCTCGCGCCTTGGGAGACGATTCGCGACGGCGTCCGTGACATCCTCCGCCGCGCCGAAAACCGCCCCGGGCACGTCTTCAACCTCGGCCACGGCGTCCTCCCCGACACCAACCCCGACAACCTCAAACGCATCGTCGACCTCGTGCACGAGGAGAGCCGCCGGTGACGGACGCCGCCAACGGCGCGCCAATCGGCGTCGTCCTCATGAGCTTCGGCTCGGCGGCCACCATCGACGACGTGCCCGCCTACCTCGAACGCATCCGCGGTGCCCCCGCGCCCCAGGGAGTCGTCGAGGAGATGCAGCGGCGCTACCGCGTCATCGGCGGGTCGCCGCTCACCCGCATCACCGGCGAGCAGGCCGAGGCGCTGGAGGTCCGACTCAACGGGGGCGAGGGCGAGGCCTACCGCGTCGCGGTCGGGATGCGCAACGCGCCGCCTTTCATCGCCGACGCGCTCGAATCGCTCGCCGGCGAGGGAGTGCGGCGCATCGTCTGCCTCATTCTTTCGCCGCAGTACTCGCCCATCATCATGGGCGGCTATCTGAACGCCGTCGACGCCGCCAAGGCGTCGCTGCCAGACGACTCCAACGTGCGCGTCGCCGGCTCCTGGCACACGCTATCCGCCTTCATTGACGCCCTGGCCCGCCGCATCGAGCAGGCCCTGGAACGCCTGCCTTCTGAAGAACGCGACCGCGTTCCCGTGCTCATGACCGCCCACAGCATGCCCAAGGCCGTCGTCGACCGTGAGCCCGGCTACATCGCCATGCTCGAAGAGACGGCCCGCCTCGCCGCGGAGCACTGCGGCCTCGCCGCCGGCCGCTGGCGGCTGGCCTACCAGAGCGCGGGACACCAGCCCGTCGAGTGGCTCAAGCCCGACATCAAGGACCTCTTCCCCGGCCTCCGCGGCACGGGCCATGACCGCGTCCTCATCGTCCCGGTCCAGTTCCTTTCCGACCACCTCGAGGTCCTCTATGATATCGACGTCGCGGCGGCGGAGCAGGCGACCGAGGCGGGCCTCTCCCTCTCCCGCATCGAGACCTTCAACGCCTGGCCTCCCTTCATCGACGCCCTCGCCGCGGTCGTCGCCCGCGAAGTCCAATCCGCCGGCTGGGCCTCACCGCAAACCTCTCCCCCTCTGGGAGGCGCCCCTTAAGCCTCCCTCCCTCTTGGGCGGGACTGAGGGAGGGCACGAGGCCACACCGTGAATACCCGCTTCGATGACGCCATCCGCCGCATCGACGACGCCAACGCCGCCGACCCCAACAGGCTGACCGTCGACGGCGTCCCCCGCCCCAAGGAGGCTGCCCACGCCGAGATGATGACCCGCTGGGTTCGCGCCCTGCGCCCCGAGCCCGGCGAGTTGCTCCTCCTTGCTGCCCGGGCCCACCACATCCGGCGCTGGGAGCATCCCCGCGATGCCTACCCCGCCGGACGCGAGGGCTACCTCCGCTGGCGCACCGCCCTCCAGCGCTTCCACGCCGACGCGCTCGGCGAGATCATGGCCGACGTCGGCTACGGCGACGCCGAGGTCAAGCGCGCCCAGGGCCTCGTGCGCAAGCGCGGCCTCGGCCGCGACCCCGACGCCCAGGCCATGGAGGACGCCCTCTGCCTCGTCTTCATGGAAACCCAGCTCGCCGATTTCGCCGGCCAGCTCGATGACGACGCCCGCATGGTCGAGGTCCTCGTCAGCACCTGGCGCAAGATGAGCCCCGAGGGCCGCGCCGCCGCCCAAGCCCTCGCCCTGGAAGACCGCGCCGCCCGCCTCCTCGATGCCGCCACGCAAGCGGGGGATGTGGCTTCCTCCCCCTAGGAGGGACTGAGGGAGGACACGCTGTACACTGCCGACGCAAACGACTCCAGGGGAGCGCCCCTTGACCCAGCCTGAACACCCCGCCCGGCGGCCCACCGCCGCCAAGACCTACCGCGTCCTCATCGCCCTGACGCCGCTCGTTGTCCTGCTCCAGGGCTTCCTGTTCGGCGGCTTCTACTCAGGCGGCGGCGCCACCATGCTCGACATCCACCTCTGGCTGGGACGCATCTCCTTCGCCGTGGTCCTCGCCGTCATCCTCCCCGCCGCCCTCCGCGCCGGCTTCGACCCCGCCACCCGGATCGTCCCCGCCACCGCCGCGCTCGCCTTCCTCTGGACCATCCAACAAGCCCTCGGCGAAGGCACCGTCGACTACCGCTGGTTCTCCGCCCTGCACGTACCCCTCGGCATCGCCATGTTCGCCTTCTCCGCTGCCCTCACGGGCGTGGCGTGGTGGCGCGGGCGGTAGGGGATCATGCATCCCGTTCCACCTACCGCGACGCCTCTTCAGTGCGGCACAGGCAGTGTCACGGAGTTGAGATCGTTACGATAGAAGCGAGAAGAGAGGTGTCGAGATGGCAGCGTATTTGATCGCCGATATGGAAGTCACCGACGCGGAGCTGCTCGCTCAATTCTCCAATCGAATCGGGGCGCTCGTGGAGGCCCACAACGGTAGGTATCTGGTGCGCAGGGGGACCATCGAGGTCGTGGAAAGCGACCGGACGCACGACCGAGTCGTCGTCATAGAGTTCGGAGACTTCGCCAGGGCTCAGGCCTTCGTCAACTCGCCGGAGTACCGGGAGCTTGCGAAGATCCGCTCAAGAAGCACCATCTGCAGCACGATCATCTGCGATGGGGTATCCGGGTAGGCGCCGTCCAACGCGCCTGCGGCGCGTGCCCGACTTCAGTCAAGGTGTTACCTATCTCCCCGGTCTAACCGTCACCCATGTGCCCGGCCTTTCAAAGGGAGCCCTACCTCGTCCTATCCTCCTACCAGGCGACAAGGTTGTCGGCGCGCATGGCCTCGATTTCGCTTGGCGAAAAGCCAAGCTCGGCGAGGATGTACGGGCCGTCTTCCCCAAGCGCGTGGGGAGGCTCGGCGCGCGACGGTGTGAGCGAGAAATGCGCCGGCGGACCGTGGCGCATGAAGCGCCCGATCGTGGGGTGGTTCGTCTCGACGACGAAGCCGTTCTCCTTCACCGCCGGATCGGTGAGGAAGAAGTGGCCGGCTGAGGTGTCTTCGGCCCGCACGCCGCCGATGCCCTGAGCGGTGAGAATCGACTCCCACTCGTCGGCGCCGCGCTCCTTGAAGGCGAGGCCGAGCGCCGCCATGAGCTGGGCGTCGTGGGTGGCGCGCGCCTCGTGGTCGGCGAAGCGGGGGTCGGCGGCGAGTCCGGGCCTGCCGATGGCGCCGCAGAGCCGCTCCCACTCCTGCTGCGTGGTGCAGGTCAGCGAGATGAAGCCGTCGGCGGCGCGGTAGAGGCGCTGCAGGGCGCCGAGCCCGCGGAGCAGCCGGTCGGGCTCGCGCCGGGGCGGCTTCCCTTCGTACCGAATGAAGTCGTCGGAGGCGACGTACGAGTTGCTCGTGAGCATCGTCGTCTCCAGGTACTGGCCCTTGCCGGTGCGCTCCTTGGCGAAGAGGGCGAGGGCCATCGCCGTGCCCACCGCCACCGCCGCCGACACGTCGGGGCTGCCCTCGTTCGCCCGGTAGAGCTCCAGACTCTTCGCGTCGATCTCCTCGATGGTCATCGGCTCGTCGACGGGCGGCGGCTCGTTGCCCCGTCCGAGCTGCCAGAGCGCGCCCCCGGCGAGGGCCCCGGCGGTGGGGTGGAAGGCGGCGCGTCCCGCTCCGGGCCCGCCGGAGCCGTACGAGCCGGCGTAGTGGTAGATGATCTCCGGGTTGATCTTGCGGACGGTGTCGTAGTCGACGCCGAGCCGCTTGGGCGCGTCGCCGCGCATGTTGTGCATGATGGCGTCGGCCTTCTCGACGAGCCGGTGCACGATGTCGCGCCCTTCCTGGCGGCGGAGGTCGATGGAGAGGCTCTCCTTGCCGTGGAGAGTTTTGCTGCGGCCCTTCGTCCGGCTGCGGAACTCGTCGCCGGCCAGCGACTCGATCTTGATGACGCGCGCTCCCATGTCGGCGAGCAGCGACGTGCCCAGCGGCGCGGCGAGCCAGGTCGAGAAGTCGAGGATGGTGACGCCGTCGAAGGGCCGCTCCGGCGTTGGCCCGCTCCCTTCGGGGGCGGGCTCTAACGCGGGGACGGGCGGCTGCGCCAGCAGCTCGCCGGTGTGCTCGCCGGCGCGGGGCGCGCCGCCCCGAATCACTGACGGCGTTTCGGTGAACCGGACCAGCGGGCCGATCTGCTTGGTGCGTCCGACCTCCGGGTCGTCGACCTCGATCACGCCGCCGTTGTAGCGGGTCTGCGGGTGGTCCATGCACTCCTGCGTCGTCTGGAAGCGGTCGCCGGCGAGGCCGCGCTCGATGAAGAGTTCGATCCAGCCGTCGAGCGTCCTCTCCTGCATCTTGGCGAGGATGATGCGGCGGAGCTCGAGGCAGTCGTCGCGGCTTGCGAACGTGAAGGGCGCGCCCTTGAACTTCTCCTCCTCGAAGATGTGCGACAGCCCGATGGCCTCCATCCACATGGGGAAGAGGCGGGCGGTGTTGTTGGTCATCTGCATCCACTGGCCGTCTTTGGTCCGCGCCACCATGTAGTTCAGCATCAGGTGGTTGGGGATGCCGCCGCCCCTGGACGATGGGCCCAGGGCGTCGGGGTCGTCGACGATGCCCATCTTGACCTGGGTGGCGACGGCGGCGGCCGCGTCGTAGCAGGTCATCCCCTGATAGAGGCTCGTCTCGACGTGCTGGCCCTTGCCGGTCAGACGCTGCACCCGCAGCGCGCCGATGATGCCCTGCACCGCGATGTTGGCGGCGCTCCAGCTTGCGTCGGGGCGCACCCGGAAGAACGGCCCCTTCAGCCCCGACCACCCTGCCAGCGCCTGGTAGCCGCCCCCCTTGGCCTCGACCACGCCGTCGTACGCGGGATAGCCCTTGTACGCCCCCTTCGAGCCGAAGGCGGTGATGGAG
>DAOUKZ010000084.1:0-3897 GCA_034420775.1 Dehalococcoidia bacterium | reverse complement strand
GGGTCGCCGCCGAGGATGATGTCGGTGCCGCGCCCCGCCATGTTGGTGGAGACGGTGACCGCTCCGGGCTTCCCTGCTTCCGCGACGATCTGCGCCTCGCGCTCGTGGTTCTTGGCGTTCAGCACCTCGTGCTTGATGCCGCGCCTGCGGAGCAGGGCGCTGAGCTGCTCCGAGCGTTCGATCGAGGTCGTGCCGACGAGCACGGGCCTGCCCTCCGCGTTCAGCTCCTCGATGTGGTCGGCGATGGCCCGGAACTTCGCGGCGTGCGTCTTGAACACGAAGTCCGGGTGGTCCTCCCGTACCATCGGCTTGTTGGTGGGGACCTCGAGCACTTCCCGGCCGTAGACCTTGAAGAACTCCTCGGCCTCGGTGAGGGCGGTGCCGGTCATGCCCGCGAGCTTGCCGTACATGCGGAAGTAGTTCTGGAGGGTGACCGTCGCCATGGTGATCGACTCGGCGCGGACCTTCAGGCGTTCCTTCGCCTCGATGGCTTGGTGCAGTCCGTCGGAGTAGCGGCGGCCCGGCATCAGCCGGCCGGTGAACTCGTCGACGATGACGACCTCGCCGTCGCGGACGACGTATTCGCGGTCCTTGCGGTACAGCGCGTGCGCCTTCAACGCGTTGTCGGCGTAGTGGGTGAGGATGTAGTTCGAAGGGTCGTACAGGTTGGTGACGCCGAGGCGGCGCTCCAGTTTCTCGATGCCGGAGGCCGTGAGCGAGGCCGACCGCAGCTTCTCATCGATCGTGTAGTCCTCATCGAGCCGCAGTGACGGCGCCAAGTGCGCGAACTGCTGGTACGACTTCGCCGAGTCGTTCGACTGGCCGGAAATGATCAGCGGCGTCCGTGCCTCGTCGATGAGGATGTTGTCGACCTCGTCGATGATGCAGTAGTTCAAGGGCCGCTGCACCAGCTGTTTCAGGTCGTGCACCATGTTGTCGCGCAGATAGTCGAAGCCGAACTCGCTGTTCGTACCGTAGGTGATGTCGGCCCCGTAGGCGTCCTGACGGTTCACCGCTTCAAGCTCCCCGTCGTCCTTGAGCCTCAACGAGTTGTCGTGCTGCAGGCAGGCGATGGTGAGGCCGAGCTTCTGGTAGATCTGCCCCATCCATTGCGCGTCGCGGCGGGCCAGGTAGTCGTTCACCGTGACGACATGGACGCCCTTGCCCTCCAGCGCATTGAGGTAGACCGGCAGCGTCGCCACCAGCGTCTTGCCCTCGCCGGTGCGCATCTCGGCGACCTTGCCCTGATGCAAGATGCACCCGCCCATGATCTGGACGTCGTAGTGCCGTTGGCCGAGCGTCCGCTTCGCCCCCTCGCGGACGAGCGCGAAGGCCTCTGGCAGCACGTCCTTGAGGCTCTCGCCGTCCGCTATGCGGTCGCGGAACTCTTCGGTCTTGTCGAGCAGCCCCGCGTCGCTCAGCGCCTCGAACTCTGGTTCGAGGTCGTTGACCTCGTCGACGATGGGGCGGAGCTTCTTCAGCTCCCGCTCGTTGGGGTCCCCGAGGACCTTTCCAAGCTTCAGCATGGGAATCTCAGCCTTGGGTCCGGGCGCCGGATTCGTAGCCTGCGCTCACCTCGCGCGGCGGCGCGCCCTTCTGCTCCATTATACGCGTACGGCAGCGCCATTGGACACCACCGCTGACCGCTTCACCTCCCTCCCCCTTGGGAGAGACTGAGGGCAGGGCCGCGCGGCTACTCGAACAGCGCGCCCACCGACTCGCCGCGATGGATGCGGGCGATCGCCTCGCCGAACAACGGCGCCACCGACAGCATCTTCACCTTGCCGTTGCGCTTCTCCGGCGGCACCGGCGCGGTATCGGTGAGGGCGATCTCCGTAATCGGGGCTTCGAGGATGCGCTCCGGCGCGGGACCGGAGAGGATGCCATGGGTGGCGCACGAGTAGATCTCTTTCGCGCCGGCGCTTTGGAGGGTCGTGGCGGCGGAAAGCAGCGACCCCGCCGTGTCGATCTCGTCGTCGAACGTCAGCGCCGTCTTCCCCTTTACGTCGCCGATCACATTCATGCTCTCGGGCTGGCCGAGCACGCGCCGCTTCTCGATGATCGCCAGGGGAACGTTCAAGCGTTCGGCGAGGTCGCGGGCCCGCTTCGAGATGCCAACGTCCGTGGCCACCACCACGAGGTCGTCGAGCTTCTTCTGCTCGAAATGGCGGCGCAGGATGTTGATCGCGGTCAGTTCGTCGACGGGCACGCTGAAGAAGCCCTGGATTTGGCCGGCGTGGAGATCCATCGTAATCACGCGGTCGGCGCCCGCCGTCGATATCAGGTCCGCCAGCAGCCGGGCCGTGATCGGCACCCGTGGCTGGTCCTTCTTGTCGGTCCGGCCGTACGCATAGTAGGGCAGCACCGCCGTGATCCGGCCCGCCGACGCCCGCTTCGCCGCGTCGATCATGATCAGCAGCTCCATGATGCTGCGGTTGACCGGCGACACCAGCGACTGGACGATGAACACGTCCCGCTGGCGGATGTTCTCCTGGTACTGGACGAAGATGTTCTCGTTGCTGAACTCGAAGAGGTCGCTCTGGCCCAGAGGAGTCTCCAGGTAGTCGCAGATGCTCTGGGCCAGCTGCGGGTTGGCCCTCCCCGAAAAGACGCGCGGACCCCCGATGAACGCCTGATAGTCGTGATTCACGGAATGGTACCCTCGCGTGCTTGGGTTGGCTTCCGTTAGGCCCGCGCCATCCTAGTCCCGCTTCTGTTGAAGCATCTCGGCAGGCTCTCGGCGGGCCGTGATTATAACCCACTCGCTCGCGTTAAACCACGTCCCCGCCCGCCGACTTCAGACCTCGTCCCCGCGAGCGCGTTACGCGCGAACACGTTAAGCGGGAAAGAAACGAGGTCGCCCGCCCCGGCCTTGCTACAATGGAACGCGGCGAGCACACCATGACCACCACCCCCCAGCCCATCCCCAAAACCTACGACCCCCACGCCGTCGAGGAACGCCTCTATCGCTTCTGGGAGGAGTCCGGCCTCTTCCACGCCGAGGCCGACCCTTCGAAAGAACCCTTCACCATCATCCTCCCGCCGCCCAACGTGACCGGCGTTCTCCATATCGGCCACGCCCTCACCGCGGCCGTCGAGGACGCCCTCATCCGCCGCCGCAGGATGCAGGGCTACTCCGCCCTCTGGCTTCCAGGGACCGATCACGCCGCAACGGCCACCCAGGTCGTCGTCGAGCGCGAGATCGCCAAGGAGGGCCTCACCAAGGAGGGCCTGGGCCGCGAGCGTTTCCTGGAAAAGGTGTGGGAGTGGGTCGAGCTCTCAAAGAACCGGATCACGCAGCAGCACAAGGCGCTCGGCGTCTCCTTCGACTGGGCCCGCGAGTGCTTCACCATGGACCCCGGACCCAGCCGTGCCGTCCGCGCCACCTTCGTCAACCTCTACAACAAAGGCCTCATCTATCGCGGCGAAAGCCTGGTCAACTGGTCGCCGGGGCTCCTGAGCGCCATCTCCGACCTCGAGGTCGAGCACCGCGAGGTCGAGGGCCATCTCTGGCGTATGCGCTATCCGCTCGAGGATGGCTCGGGCCACGTGACGATCGCCACGACGCGCCCTGAGACCTATCTCGGCGACACCGCCGTCGCCGTGCACCCCGAAGATGCCCGGTTCACCGGACTGGTCGGCAAGAACGTCGTGCTCCCCATCATCGACCGGCCCATTCCCATCGTCGCCGACGAGGCCGTCGAGGCCGAGTTCGGCGCCGGTGCGCTCAAGGTCACGCCCGCCCACGACCCCACCGACTTCGAAATCGGCGTGCGCCACGGCCTCCCCATGATCAACATCATGAACCCGGACGGGACGATCAACGAGCACGGCGGCCCCTTCGCGGGCCAAGACCGCTTCGTGGCCCGCGACAACATCGTCGCCGAGTTCGAGCGC
>DAOUKZ010000083.1:0-3717 GCA_034420775.1 Dehalococcoidia bacterium | reverse complement strand
GAGCCCAAATGCGTGTGGACGGCGAGCAGGTCGAGGTTCTCGGCCCGCTGGGCGAGCCGCACCGCCTCCTCCGCGTCGCCGGTGGCGATGGCGAAGCCGAACTTGCTGTCGAGGGTGCCCGTGGTGGTGTGTTCGTGGGTGTGGGGGTCGACGTCGGGGGAGGCCCGCACCAGCACGTCCTGCCGCGTGCCCGCCTCGCCGGCGAGCCGGTCGAGCAACGCGAGCTCGTGGAAGTTGTCCACGACGACGCGCCCGATGCCCGCGTCCAGGGCCTCGCGCAGCTCCTGGGCGCCCTTGTTGTTGCCGTGGAAGTAGATGCGCTCGGCGGGCATGCCGCCGGCGAGCGCGATGGCGAGCTCGCCGCCGGAGACGACGTCGAGCCCCAGCCTCTCCTCGGCGAGGAGGCCCGCCAGCGGTCGGCTCAGAAAGGCCTTGCCGGCATAGAGGACCTTGACGTCGGGGTAGCGGGCGCTGAACTCGGTCGAGAACGCGCGGCATTGGCCCCGCAGGGTCGCTTCGTCGAAGACGTAGAGCGGCGTGCCGTACTCGGCGGCCAGGTCGAGGGTGTCGACGCCGCCCAACACGAGATGCCCGTGTTCGTCGACCAACGCCGTCTCTGGAAAGAGCGGCAAAGCTTCGAGTGCCACTGCGCGCCTCGGGCCGCTTCGGCCCGGAACCAAATCACGGGGCGCCGCCGCCCCGGGAAGAAGTCGATTTCGACAGTGAAATGCTACCCCGCCGATCTGATTGGGTCAAGGAACGGGCGTCCGGCGCGGCGGGCGGTGGCTAGGAGTGCCGGGCCGGTCTGCTATCATGCGGAACGTCCCGGACTCGCGAGGAATCTACGTTCACGTCATGCGCCGAATCCTCATCGTCGGCGGCGAGAGCCCCGGAAGCCAGACCGCGATGGCCGCCTCGGCCATGAGCGAGGCCTTTCCATTGCTCGCCGTCGATCCCGCCGAGGCCCGCGAGCTGCTGTCCCGCGAGCAGCCGGACCTCGTCGTCGTGGACTGCTCGATTCGGTCGCCGGGCGACGACGAGATCGCCGCGCTCATGGCCCTGTGCACCGAGTCGGCCCCGCACATCCCGGTGCTCGCGCTGATCCCGAATCAGAGCTTGGCCGATTACGCCCACGCGGGCGGCTTCGACGACTTCTCGCTCTCCCCGCACCGTCCCCAGGAGCTCGTGCTGCGCATGAAACGGCTCATCGAGCGGGCCGACTCGCAGGACGGCGACCAGACCATCCGGGCCGGCGACCTTGCGATTGACCTGTCGCGCTATGAGGTGACCCAGGGCGGCCGCCGGATGGAGCTGACCTTCAAGGAGTACGAGCTACTCAAGTTCTTCGCAACGAATCCGGGGAAGGTCTTCTCCCGGGAACACCTGCTGAACGCCGTGTGGGGCTACGATTACTACGGCGGCACGCGTACGGTGGACGTCCACATCCGGCGGCTTCGCAGCAAGATCGAGAACGGGCCGACGACGTTCATCGACACGGTGCGGAACGTCGGCTACCGCTTCCGGGACGACCTGTAGCCGGCCGCGCGTTCCGCTGGCCTTGGCGGTAACAATCCTGTTACATAGCCGTCTGGCGCGCGCGTGAAGGGGTGACGATAATCGACATTGAGACCCCGCGCCCGGCGGCGTTTGCGTCGGCTGCGCGGTGGGGGCGGCACGCCCGGAGGAGCTACACGACTATGGCGAAGTTCACGAACGCGCAGGAGGTCCTCGACTACATCGAGTCCGAGGGCATCCGGATCATCGACATCAAGTTCACCGACCTGCTCGGCACGTTGCAGCATTTCTCGGTGACGAACCAAGAGTTCGACATGGGGGCCTTCGAGAACGGTCTCGGCTTCGACGGGTCGAGCATCCGGGGGTTCCAGGACATCAACGAGAGCGACATGCTGCTCTTCCCCGACCCCACGACGGCGTACGACGAGCCGTTCTACGAGGAAGAGACGCTCAGCATCTCGTGCGACATCAGGGACCCTCTCACGCGCGACCGGTACAGCCGCGACCCGCGCTACGTGGCGACCAAGGCCGAAGAGTTCCTGAAGTCGTCGGGCATCGCCGACGCGAGCTTCTGGGGCCCCGAGCTGGAGTTCTTCATCTTCGACGGCTTGTCGTTCGGTCAGAACGCCTACAGTTCGCACCACTTGATCGAGTCGGACGAGGGCATCTGGCACTCGGGGCGGGACGCCGACATCTTCAGCGGCGCTGAGGAGCAGAACCTGGCCTACCGTCCGAAGCACAAGGGCGGCTACTTCCCCACGCCGCCGATCGACACGCTGCAGGACATCCGCTCCGAGATGGTCACGACGCTGATGGACCTCGGCGTGCGGATGGAAGTCCACCACCACGAGGTCGCCACCGCCGGCCAGGGCGAGGTCGACCTACGCTACGGCCCCCTGCGCGACCTGGCCGACACGGTGATCCTGGCCAAGCACGTGATGCGCAACGTGGCCTACCGGAACGGCAAGGTGCTGACCTTCATGCCGAAGCCGATCTTCGAGGACAACGGCACCGGCATGCACGTCCACCAGAGCCTGTGGAAGGACGGCGTGAACCTGTTCTACGACGAGCAGGGCTACGGCCTCATCAGCGAGATGTGCCGCTACTACATCGGCGGGCTGCTGAAGCACGCCGGCGCGATCCTGGCCTTTGCCGCGCCTACGACCAACTCCTACAAGCGGCTGGTGCCCGGCTTCGAGGCGCCAGTCAACCTTGCCTTCTCGCAGCGGAATCGCAGCGCCTGCGTTCGCATCCCGGTGGCCGCCACCGGCCCCGCCGCGCGCCGCATCGAGTTCCGCCCGCCGGACGCGACGGCGAACCCCTACCTCGCCTTCCCCGCCATGCTCATGGCCGGCCTCGACGGCGTCATCAACAAGATCGACCCCGGCGATCCGTTGGACGCGGACATCTACCACCTCCCGCCGGAGGAGCTGGCGAAGGTCAAGACGGTGCCCCACAGCCTCGAAGAGGCCCTCGCCACGCTGGAGGAAGACAACGAGTTCCTCCTGCGCGGCGACGTCTTCACCCCGGACCTCATCGAGACCTGGATCGCCTACAAGCGCGAGAACGAGGTAGACGCGCTCCGCCTCCGGCCCCACCCCTACGAGTTCTACCTCTACTCAGACTACTAAGCCCGCCGCCGTCAGACCGAACAGCAAAGAGGGCCCGGAATTCCGGGCCCTCTTCTCTTTGCGGCGCTTGCGGAATACGAGGTGGCTGCAGGGGGAGCGTCCCTTGTAGGGGCGACCCTGGCGGTCGCCCGCAGGGCGCTGCTCTTCTCGACGCGCGCAGCGGTATAATCGCGGCCCGCTCCCTCCCCTGTAGGCGCGATTCGCGAATCGCCCGCTCCCGCCTCCAAGCGGGCGGTCAGAGAGCGGTCCTGAGAATCTTGAGGTAGAGGCGGTCATCCCGTGCCCCAGTCGAGCGAAGAAGCGGCGGTGCTGGCGGCGAATGCCGCCTTCTACGCCGCCTTCGAGAGCCTGAGCATCGAGGCGATGGACGCCGTCTGGGATCACGAAGAGCCGGTCCTCTGCGTGCACCCCGGCTGGCCGCTCCTCAGTGGTCGCGAGCCGGTGATGGAAAGCTGGCGGCGCATCTTCGAGAGCGCTTCGCTGATGCACTTCGACATCACCGGCGCCGAGGTGGTCGTGGAGGGCGACGCCGCGTGGGTCTCGTGCACCGAGAACCTCACCCAGGTGCTAG